>DAOTUZ010000074.1:0-26663 GCA_034437295.1 Anaerolineae bacterium
AGGCGGTTTTGGCGCGGCTTTATTATCGCCTTTTTGACCGTCTTTCTTGCCGCCAAATAAGCCGCCAATTTTGCCTAGCGGGCCGCCCCCGCCGCCTTTATCGTCTTTCTTGGCAGCAGACTGACCAGATACGGCAGGGCGCGAGCTGGAAGAGGGTGCAGTGTTCTTATCGCTGCCCCTATTGAATAGACCACCCAAACCACCGCCCTTATTTTTATCGTCAGGTTTGGCAGAAGCTTTATTATCGTCGCGCCCTGATCCGAAACCACCTGGTGAAGGGCGCGCCCCTTCATCTTTCTTCGCAGGCGATGATGCTGAAGAATGTGATGAGGGTGAAGATGCGCTGCTACCTCCACCGCTAAGCGGGGAAGGGCTACTGCCGGGCGCAGGTGGGCGTGCGCCTGTGGAAAATGCTGCTGATCCTGAACTAGAGCTGCCTCCCGGCGTCGCGGGGCGCGATCCGCCTGGAAATGGACTACTAGAACTGCTGGAAGGCGCACTACCCTGTGGGCGGGCTGTTGAGCCAGGGGATGATGAGACACTAGGTGGCGCGGGAGAACCAGGACGATGGAAGGGCTGCACGCCACCCCCTGAAGGCGCGCCGCCCTGTGGGCGCGCCGCAGGATTAGACAGCGGGGTATTAGGCGAGCGAATAGGACTGGGAACACTGCCGCCGGGCGTAGGTGGGCGTTGAGTAGATGAGGGAAGCCCCGCGCCGCCTACGCGGGCAGATGGCGCAGATGAAGATTTGGACTGAAAACGATCTTCATCGCCTTCATCAAAATCCTCAAAGTCATCCTCGAACTCGTCATCCAGTTCTTCATCATCAAAAGGACGTGATGACATCAGTTCCCCTTAATACTGCTTAAACGGATAATCCATATCATAACATCATTTTACTCAGAATCGCATAAGAATCGCACAAAAGTTCTATTGATATTCGTAACAAAGAGTTGATTTGGTAGTGCAGGCTGCAAATGGGGCAGTTATAATCCGCGTTATGATGATTAAACACGCCACTTCCACTAAAATCGCTTTCGTATTCTTGCTGCTGTGCGCGCTGCTTACCGCATGCGATCCATTAGCGCCATTTCCAACGCCAACGGCTGCAGTGATGATCGTCACGCCAGAGCATACCGCAACATTTACACCCACTATCACGCCGATTCCTTCGGAAACACCGACGCCTTCGCCAACCGATACCCCCGCGCCAACGCCAACACCCGATCCCTGCTTGCAGGCGGGCGGCACAATTATTCCCTTTGATGAGTTTCGGAGCGAAATTGCCGGAGAAAACCTACGCTACCGTGTGTACGTGCCACCTTGCTACCTTGAATCTCAGAGACGCTTCCCATACGCCGTTTTACTGCACGGGCTGCGGCAGGATGAAACAGAATGGGAAACTATCGGGGTGATTGAAGCCTTGGAACAGGGGATGAGGCTGGGCGCGGTTGGCCCGATGATTTTAGTGATGCCCTATACCGGGCGGATTGGCGCAGCAGATCAATTTTACCCTGATCCCTCCCTTGAGCAGGTCATTTTGGAAGAACTGCTCCCCGCGATTGAGCGCGATTTTTGCACATGGAATGATCGCAATTATCGGGCAATTGGCGGCATTTCGCGGGGCGGTTTCTGGGCATACTCAATTGCGATGCGCAACCCGGATGTATTTGGCCGTGCCGGTGGGCACAGCGCCGAACTGGCCGCAAACAGCGTGCCGAATGCCGTCAGCCCGTTAGCATTAGCCAGCAACGACGCTTTCCTACCGGACGTTGACCTAGAGATGTATCTGGATAATGCCTCGGCTGATCCAGCTGGTGAATCGTTGGAATTATTTTCAAGTCGTTTGGCCGCGCGTGGCATTTCACACGAATACACAATCTACCCAACAGGCGGTCACGACGAAGATTATTGGTCTTCACACATTTCTGAATACATCTCGTTTTATGGAGAAGGTTGGCCGCGAAACTTCTCGGATTTGCCAAGCTGCCTTGAACCCAGCCCATAAAGCGAGAGCCTAAGTTTCGTCATGCCTACACCATTTACCCATCTGGCATACGCCCAGCGTTTGCTTACAGATGACGAATTATCAGAAAATGCCCGTCAATTGTTGCAAAGCCAACGTCCGGCATTCCTGTTGGGCAGCATCGCTGCTGATGCGCAAACAATTCACCAGCTAAACCGTGAAACCACCCACTTCTACAGCTATGATCAGCCGCTGGAAGTACCGCCATACCAGATCATGCTGAAGCAGTTTCCGGAACTTGCCCTGCCAGTGACGCCTTCGCAGCGCGCATTTGTTGCGGGTTATGTATTTCACCTCAGCATTGACGAAATCTGGTCTGTGGAGATGATTCACCCTTATTTTGTTATGCAGGAATGGGGGACAAAACTGGAGCGATTCCTCGCGCTGCAACTGCTGCTGATCGCGATGGATGAGCGAGATCGGGAATCACTTTTTACGGCGACGATAGGGGAATTGACAGCGGCACAACCATCTCGATGGCTGCCATTCATATCTGATGATCTGCTGGTGAAATGGCGCGATTTAATTGCGCTGCAACTGCTGCCGGGCGGGCGCAGTCAAACACTAGAAATTGTTTGCGAGCGAGCGCCAACCACATTGCAACTGACACCGCTGCGACTGCGTGATATGCTCGATTCGCCAGCCATTATGGAACAAAAATTAGGATCGCATGTGCCGCAAAGCGTCGTATTCAAGATCGAAACGCAGATGTACCATCGGTCCCGCGAACGCTTAATTATGATGCTCGGTTAAGCGTAACCTACCCTAAATAGGCGCGCACAACCGATTCATCTTCGCGCATTTCTGCTGCCAAGCCTTCACTCACAATTTGCCCACGTTCGAGAACATAGGCGTAATCCGCAATTTGAAGCGCCTTCCGGGCATTTTGCTCGACCAACAAAATGGGGATACCCTGCTCTTTAATCGACTCAATAATGCGAAACACTTCGTTCACAAGCAGCGGCGCCAGACCCATGCTCGGCTCATCCAGCATGAGCAGTTTGGGGCGCGCCATCATGGCCCTGCCAACGGCTAACATCTGCTGCTCGCCGCCGCTCAGCAGCCCTGCATTCTGGGTGCGCCGTTCATTCAAGCCCCCAAAACGCTGGAAGATGGCGTCCAGATCAGCGTCAATTTGTGAATCACCCCGCAAAGTCGCGCCCATCAACAAATTATCCATCACGCTCATGGTGGCGATCACCTGCCGCCCCTCTGGCACCTGCACCAGACCAAGCGCGGTCACACGATCTGCGCGCAACCCGGCAATATTACGCCCGGCAAAAGTAATGCTGCCCTGTGTAGGTTTAATCAGGCCGCTCAATGTATTCAGGGCGGTGCTTTTGCCGGCACCATTTGCGCCAATCAGAGCAACCACCTGCCCTTCATAGACGTTGAAGGATATGCCGCGCAGCGCTTTAATGGCGCCATAGCCGCTATGTAAATTTTTAATCTCAAGCAGAGGTTTCTGCGCGGCCATCTTCATCCTCATCTTCGCCAAGGTAGGCTTCAATCACCAGGGGATTTTGCTTAATTTCATCCGGAGTACCATATGCGATGATCTGGCCGAAATTTAGCACATAGATTTCATCGCAAACCTGATGGATAAGCGACATGTCGTGTTCAATGACCAGCACGGTCAGCCCCCGATCCCGTTCGTGCAGTATTTGTTCGCCCAGCGCGCGGGTTTCAATCGGATTCATACCCGCTGTCGGCTCATCTAACAGCAGCAGCATAGGGTTCGTAGAAAGCGCGCGAGCCATCTCCAAACGGCGCTGATCGCCATAGGGAAGTGCTGAAGCGCGGCTATCTGCGAGGTTGTCTAGCGAAAAGCGCGCCAGCATCGCCATCGCACGATCATGCATTGTGTGTTCTTCAAGACGAAATCGCCGGCTAAACACCAGCGAATCCAGAATACTAGACTTGCTGGTCGCATGCCCGCCAATAAGCAAATTTTCCAGCGCGGTCATCTCCCCGAACAGGCGAATATTTTGATACGTGCGCGCAATCCCCAATCGGCTAATTTGGTGTGGCGGCGCGCTGGTAATATCGTGTTCCATGAAGGCGATACTGCCCGATGTGGGGTGATCCAACCCGCTGATATTGTTGATCATCGTGGTTTTGCCAGCGCCATTCGGGCCGATAAGCCCGACCACGCGCCCACGCGGAACAAGCATATTGACCTGAGAAAGCGCCTGAAGACCACCGAACTGCCGGGAAACGCCCGTTAATTTGAGCATTTAACAATCACAAAAACTGAGCTATGTCCAAACATATTTCAACAATCACTTTCATTGATACCATAACACAATCAATGCCCCGCGAATTTCAGGCAGTTATAACTTACCGCCGCCGGTAATGCACAGCGGTCACAGCGCGCAAGCGCGCGGCGGCCTGCTCTGCAGTCAAATCGCGCTGCGCTTCAGCGAGCATTTCGTAGCCTACCATGAACTTACGTACCGTGGCCGAACGCAGCAGCGGCGGGTAGAAGTGCGCGTGAAGCTGCCAGTGACGATGATCTTCGCTGATCAGATCGCCGGTAGGCGCGCCATGCCAGCCCATTGAATAAGGAAATGACACCTCAAAAAGATTGTCATAGCGCGTGGTCAACTGCTTAAGAATATTTGCCAGTTGATCGCGCTCGTCACCAGTCAATTCTGTCAAGCGTGACACATGCCGCCGCGGCAGCAGCAGGGTTTCAAACGGCCACACCGCCCAATAAGGGACTACTGCCAACCAATGCTCATTCATCACTACGGTGCGGGCATCATCAGCTATTTCCTGCGCCGCATAATCAAGCAGCAGCGGTTCGCCGTGGCGCTGAAAGTAAGCGCGTTGATTGACATCTTCTTTAGCAGGCAGTGTCGGCAAAAAGTCACCGGCCCATATTTGACCGTGTGGGTGCGGGTTGCTGGCGCCCATTGCTGAGCCTTTATTCTCGAATATCTGTACCCAGCGGTAGGTTCCGCCTAAATCATGAAGCTGCTCTGCCCACACGTCCACGACATGGCGAATATCTTCTGCATCCATTTCTGGCAGAGTGAGATCATGGCGCGGGGAGAAGCAGATAACACGGCTAGTGCCGCGCACCGCCTGCGCCTGCAACAAGCTTCCTTCGCCAAAATTTCCAGCGGGCGTATCTGCCAGCAGCGCGGCAAAGTCATTGGTAAAAACGAACGTCTCTGTATACTGCGGGTTATACATCCCGCCAGCCCGTTCATTACCGGGGCATAAATAACAGACCGGATCATATTCAGGCCGATTTTCGGGCGGCAATTTTTCAATCTGTCCCTGCCATGGGCGTTTCGTGCGGTGAGGTGATACCAGTACCCATTCATCAAGCAGCGGGTTATAGCGGCGGTGCGGGTGTTCTGTAGGGTTAAAGCGAACTGAATCAGTCATGATAGCCTGCGCGCAATCTATAGTTATTTTCCAAAAGAAGCAGTTTATTTCTCTATATTTGCCTATCTATAATGCCACTATAGGCAGTCAAAATGCGAAAATATGGGGCGCGCCTAAATTCATAATCAAAAATGGGCGAATATGATAGATACACCTCTGCAAAATCAAACCCTCCCCAATATGCTTCACATCCTCTTGCAGAGTGATCATCACGGCAAGGGCAGCGGCTTTTCCGCTTCAACCTGTGTCTTTTGATACCTATTCAGCCATTGATGATACTGGTCTGCATGAGCGACCATCGCCTGCTTACCAATTTCGCTGAAGATCGCCTGCGACCACTCGCTGTTACGCTTGCGATATAAAGCAGCTATCGCCAACATCCCTAAGCCATAAGTGATCAGAAATGTGATAGCAACATCCGAAAGAAGGGCTATGAGCGGAAATTCTGGGAAAAAGTGAGCCAACAGCACGATACCACAGCCCACAGCCAATCGGATAAATGCGCCACGCATCCGCCGCTTGAAGGCATGATCTAACGGCGCCTCGCCAAAGAAGATGTCTGCGTGTACAGACAGCATTCTCGTATAGGTATCTCCTAAAGCCAGCAAAAAACCAACAGCTTCCGGCAGCCAATCGGGCATAGTTGGCCTCAAAGACAGCCCCAAAACCGGACAAACGGCGAATTACCGCCGTGTCTTGCTCAGGCGATCATTGGAATGTTGGGCATGGCGTACTTTCCACAACATTATCGGATCGCGTCCAGCCGTTCACCTCTATGCCGTCTACATCAAACACGATTCGGAACCATGTCGCATTCGTTCCCGGTTCCTGAGCAATTTCCAACACGTCCGCCAGTCGGCCGGGCGGCAGCTCGCTAATCCGTGACGAATCTATCGCCGGGCGCGAACGTACAAATTTGTTTTCATCACTCAGATTCACAACCGTACACAGTGAAACCGGCGTTGGGGTAATAGTCGGCGTATTGGTGGGTGTTGGTGTATCTGTCGCCGTTGGCGTGTCAGTCGGCGTATAACTCGGGGTGAACGTATCGGTTGGCGTGAAGGTTTCCGTTGGCGTGAAGGTTTCCGTTGGCAGCGGCGTATCAGTTGGCGTATTACTAGGTGTAAACGTATCGCTTGGCGTGAAGGTTGCTGTCGGCGTATCGGTTGGCGGGGGGAACACAACTGGCTGCCAGGCATCCCTAGTCAAAACAATAATCATCAGCAGAATGATGAATCCGGCACCAATCGCGCCGTAAAGGCGCAAGCGTGAGCGACGGCGCAATTCTGCGATCTGCGATTCAACCCGCGCAACTTCTGCGCGCCTACCCAGAATGACAAACGGATCTTCCTGTGCGGCTTCAACCAGCGCTTCAGCCTCATCAACGCTGCCATCCTCAAGCGCGCTCACCGCGCGCTCTACAATCCGCGCAAGTAAATCGCTCACTACAGTACGATAACGGCTGTCCTGAGAGTAATCTCTGAGGCCGGCCAACATTGAACGCGCCTGTACAAGATCGCTATCGTCGTTCTGGGCAATCAACGTAGAGGCGCGTTCAATCACCTGGCGCACGCGCTGCAATTCGCTAACCGTTGCGCGCGCCTCAATCAGCATTTGCGAAATACCGGGATCGCCAGGATCGAGCTTGTTGCCCTGTTCCAGCAAAGCCAGTGCATCTGTCGTCAGCGAAATGCGTTCTTCTACGGAAGAGGCGCCCTTCGCGCGGGCCATCGCCGCACCCGCCTGATCAGCAATCTGGGTTTTGATCAGATTCAGGCGATTATTGGCATCCGCCGTCGTTTGCGCCAATCGCTGGCTGTTTGGCAGCAGTTGGCGCAAACGTGCCAGCGTGCCGAGTACCGTTTGCAGCGTCGTCACCTGATCGTTCAACGAGCCAGATAACATAGTCAACTGTACGCTGGCATTTTCAGCATCTGCCTGAATACGCCGCGTCTTCTCGATACGATCTTCAGCCGCAGGATCGTTGGCGACAACGCGCAGCGCACCTTCATATTTACGCAGCGCCTCCGCCCAGTTATCAGAATTGAGCAGACGGTCACCCTCTGAGATCATCTCACGCGCCAGCGCCAGATCCTGAATTTCCAGCAGCGCCTGTTCGGCATCTTTCCAGCTTAAAATGCCAGCACGTTCCGCCAGATCGCGGGCTTCGCGATAGAGGCGCTCGGCCTCATCGTAATTGCCAGCGCGTACCAGTGAATTAGCGCGGTTGTAAGAAACACGCGCATCAAAGGGGATGCGATGATCCGGCACTACGCCGCGAATCAGGTTATCTTCGGCCTTCTGGCGATAGTCCAGCGCCGTTGCATTCGTGGGCTGTACGCCAAGAATTCGGTTTGAAAGGTCAATAACATTCTGATATTCGCCTGCGTAGTAAGCCTGCGTAATTTCCGAAGTCAGCGATTCAACATCATCCCCCAGAGGAATCTGCGCGGCCGTAGGCGGAGCTTTTGATCCCTTCGATGTCGATTTCAATTCAGCGGCCGCGGCTGAAGAAGCATTAGTTTCATATGCGCCAGTCGCACGCTTTTCGACGCTTCCCGATGGCGGCGGCGGCAAACGGGGAACTCCATGGCGCACAAATAGATCATTCACCCGCTGGCGCGCCTGCGAATTTTTCGCGCCAGCTTCTTCAAGCATACCGATCACCTCGCCGTCCCGTGGACTCAGCGCCAGCGCCTCGGTTAAAATATCAATGACTTCATCAACATCATTTTCATCACTGGCTAGCTCAAGGCGAATGCGCGCCTTACGCAGCAGCCCACGCACAGAAGTTGTGCTAGGGACAGCGCCGCTGCCGCCACCCAGTTTCACCACTTCGGCAAACAACGACTGCGCGTTGGTTTCCTGTGGCGTATTTTTGGCATCGGCCAATAAGCCGCGTGCGGCTCGCTCCAGATCTGCTAATGCGCCGGCATCTGGTTGCTCGCCTAGCGCGTTCAGCTGGCGGCGTAAATCTTCGATTTGTCGTTGAAGATCGGGCATGAAATCCCGCTCCGTTTTAAAATATGGCGTCTTCATGCGAACGTTAACGCATTTAATCAACCGTCACAAGTGCGGATTCCCTTCGCCAACACACTGCCAATAGTCCAAAACCCGCCTAAAACACGTCTGGCCTTAAGCGGGTATCGGGCATCTTATAGAGACGTGTTATCCTGATATGCGCTGATGAAATGCATATGCTTTACGCCAAGTATCAGACTCAGGAAAGTAGTATTCATGCCAAATATTCATCGAATTGCACTACCGGTACGAAGCTATGAATGCGATTTTTATGGGCATGTGAATCAGGTGAACTACCTGCGTTACATGCAAGAGGCCGCCATTGGTGCTTCAGCGGCAGTAGGCTATGGAGAGACGCGCTACCAGCAGTTAGGCACAATCTGGTTTATTCGTGAACTAGAGATCGAATATTTCAGCCCGTTAAAGATGGGCGATACCGTCCATATCGCCACATGGGTTGGCGACTTCCGCCGTGTACGCAGTCGGCGCTTTTATGAAATGACGCGCGCGGCCGATAACGCGCCCGTCGCCAAAGCCAATGTAGACTGGATTTATCTAGATCGTGAGACGGAAACGCCTATACAAGTACCAGAAGAGATGGCAGCTGCCTTCGTGCCGGATGATGCTGAAAGGGTGCAAACAGTGGCGCGCCGCCCAAAATTTCCGGAAGCCCCACCTATTCCAAACGGCGCTTTCACCATGAAACGGCGCGTAGAATGGCGAGATATTGATTCAGCGCAGCATGTCAATAACGCCAACTATCTGGCATTCATGGAAGAAGCCAGCGTTGAAGCGACAGCCGCACGCGATTGGCCGTTCCAGCGCATCCAAAGCCACGGTTTTGGCATCATGGCGCGCAAGCATCACATTGAATATCGTTTGCAGGCAGCACTTGGTGAAGAATTAACTGTGACCACCTATCTTGCAGAACCACGCCGCAGCACCGTCACCCGCATTTACCTGATCCATCGGGTTTCAGATCAGGCGCTTATCGCCCAATCGCGATCACAGTTCATGTGCGTAAATCTTGAACACGGCACTTTAATGCGGTTCCCAGAAGGTTTCGTTCGTGATTTTACCGATAGTTTCGCTGAGAATTCGCCTTAACGATGAATGAATTTGCGCTTGTTTTGGGCATGGCAGTCGTCACCTTCATCATCCGCTACCCGGTGATGGTGTTAGTCAGTAAAATACCGATGCCACAGTCGATCTTTAATGCGCTGCGCTATGTGCCGCCTGCGGTGTTAGCCGCAATTGTAGTTCCAGCAGTGCTGATGCCTAAGGGAACAATTGACATTTCGATGGACAATGCCTATCTGATAGCCGCAATTGTATGTGTAGTCGTGGCATGGCGCACAAACAACCTTCTGCTGACCATTATCCTTGGCATGGGCGCCATGCTGGGTTGGCGGGCGCTGATCGGATAGCGACTTTTGCCCACTTACACCTTCTATTGAATATCTATGGGGTCAACGAATTGAGCGGCATGAATGAAGCGGCATTCTTTCTGATCATTGAGGGTTTAGATGGCTCTGGAAAAAGTGAGGTATCTCGGCGGCTGGCGGCGCAGATACGGGCGGTGATCAACGAGCGGGTTTTACTGACTTACGAGCCGAACGATCCTTCAGCAGCGGGCGTTTTCATCCGCGATGTTTTATCGCACAAAATTCAAGCCTCCCCGCGCACGCTGGCGCTGGCCTATGCGCTTAACCGCGCAGATCATACCTTCCGCGTGATTCAGCCATTTTTAGATGAGGCAAGCGCTCAGGATCAAATGCAGCGCATCGTCATTTGTGATCGCTATTACTTATCCTCACTGGTCTATCAATCAGTGTCACCGCTCAATATGCAGGAAGTTTGGCAAATGAACGCGGATGCCCGTAAGCCGGATTTAATCCTGTTCATGGACGCCAGCGCCGATACTTGTTATGCGCGGCAGGGGAAACGGGGTGGAGTGCGCGAGCTTTTCGATAGCAATCTAGCTGCACGCAGGGAACACTATATGCAAGCTATCGCCTTTTTACGTGAGCGCGATCATCAGATTGTTGAGGTTGATGCCAACCTAGATTTACCAAACGTACTTAGCAATGTTATTGCCGCGCTTAGGGCGCATAGCCCACAGTGGTTAAGCAGTCTGCTGTAGGGGACACTACAGCAAAAACAACGTCTGAATGCCCCCTAGTACAGCGTTAACTATTCTGCGCCATCGTTAATAGCTGCTCAGCTATTCCCAGTTTGCCCATCGCCAGATTAAGTTCTGTAATCTGACTATCAGCTAATGCTGTGAGGTTTCCTGTTTGGCATGCGCCCCCAAAGAGCATCCAACTGGTTCGAATTGCAGTGAGTGACTCGTTAATCAATCGCGTTGCTTCTGAAAGCTGAGGCACCGCCTGCGCTACATCCGCCGGAAGTTCGTAGTTGGCCGGAATGAGCGTGGGAGTGCTCAGGTCGTTACAGCCCTGCGTTTGCCCGAATGCGCCAGCATCTGTCCAGTATTGCAGAATTAGGCTGCCTGCGCCCCGCGGCGCCGTAAGCGAGTCACTAATTGCAAGTAGGTTTCGCAGCGCGGTATCGGGATCAACAATCGCGATTTCACGGGTAGGCGGGGCTGAAGTTGGCGGTATCGTTGGCACTGATGTTTCAACTGGAGCAACCGTGGCTTCCACCTGCGTCGCTGGCGCTTCAGTCACAATACCGGTCTCTCCCGAAGGAAGTGTCTCTACAACGGCGGGAGGTTGCGCGCTTTCAGCCACCCTCAAAATATCTTCAGCAGCGGGTAACGCCTGCATCGCCGGCACAATCATCGCATATATCGGGCCAATACTTTGTGCATCCAGCGTTTCAGCGCCAGAACAAGCAGCATCAAACCGCGCCCGCGCCGCCTGTTCACGGTTCAAGGTATCGTTCAGCAAGTCTACAACCTGCACCAGATCAGGAAATGCGCCAACATTCACCTGTGAAAATGCGCCCGGCTGAAGATCGTTAAAATATGCCTGACAATCAAATGCGCCGCCGCCAAGCACAGCCTGAAATTGCGATTGCAGCGTCGTTAAGTTATCACGAAGTTGATTAAATATCGGGCGTATTCGCCCGGCTGCTGCCGCCTTCGCCGCATAATCTATAGGGCGCTCAATTGTGGGAACAACACTACTTAACGCACCAGCCGGCAGATAAGCATACAGGGCAAATAGCGCCACACAGGAAAGCATTAGGGCTAGCGCTGTTTTCACCCAGCGGCCTATGCGCCTACGCTGCCCAATCTTGCCTTCAATTTCCACCTTGGTGAGCAGCTTTGTGACCTTCTCTTCTTTACCAGCTTGAAGCGCAGCATCTACAGCCCGAAATTGGCCGAGCGCATACGCGGCGGCATCGCGCACTTTAGCATTCGTATCATTCAGATAGACTGAAATCAATTCATCGACGGCGCTATCTGCCGCCAATTCTCCCAGCATCAAGGCCGCGTCCCGGCGGTCACGCCAGTTTGACGACGCAAGCATATTAATCAATCGCTCGATCTGCTGCTGGCGTGCGGTAATTTCAGCTTGGCTCATACCTGATCGCTCCAGTGGTGTTTACATGTTCAAGCATAAACGACAATCTGCCTTAGAATCAAAAATACAGGCGCATGACTTTTCACACGCCTGTATTTTTTAACCATCCAAGCCTGAACGCCTAGTTTCCAGAACGCAAATAGGCAATTAACGCATCAATTTGCCCATCGCTCAATGGCGGATGGCCGCCGCGATACGGATGTACAAATGTGTTGATGGCGGCAACTGGCGGAACTGCGTTGATTAACATGTCCCGAATTTCGGAGTCTGTCATATCAGTCTGAGCTAGTTCAGCACGATCCGCATGGCAAGACGCGCAAGCCCACGCATAAGCTGAAGCGCCATCAAGTTCAACATCTGAAAGCGACTGCGCCGGATCAAATGGCGCAAGCGCAACTTGACCACTTTCGCCACTAAAGGGCGGCACAACTGCTGGATCAAGCGCATTTATCGGCGGCGGTTCAAACGGCCTTACCGTAGCTACCACTACCGGGCCTTCACCCGTGTTGCTGGTCGCAGCACCATTAAGCGAGCGAATATAGGCGACCACGTGGAATAGGTCTTCATCGGTCAACGAAGGGTTACCGCCGCGGGCGGGCATTGCCTGCCCAGTGGTGTTCTCTGGATCGCTTGCTGAACGACCAACAATCATAAAATCAACCAGTTCGTCGTCGCTCAAACCATTCACAAATTCGCTGTTCACCAGCGGTTTGCCCAGTCCGGGAACACCCGCGCCGCCAATGCCATGGCAGGCAAAGCATAGACCTGCGTAAATACGGTCACCAGCGGCAACCTGTTCCGCTGTATAGGCTGCTTGTACTTCCGTCACGGGTTCAGTCGTCGGTAATGGTGGCGGTTGGCTTCCAGATGTCGGGGTGGCCGCTAATACTACTTCAGTCGTGGCTTCAGCAGTCGGTGAGTCGTCGTCCAATCCAGCGGAAATAATCTGGCTGGAAAAGATCGCCAATAACACACCCGCAAAAAGTAGAAACAGAACAAAAATTGCGAACGGATTCCCGTTATCATCCGGCTGTTTTTCAGATGACAAATGTGGGGGTTGTTGGGTCATGTATGCCCCCTTATTCCTGTACGACCAGCGCTGTCACCATTCCAAACATGCCGTTAGGCCCTTCGGCATGGGAAAGAATATGACAGTGGAAGGCCCATGCGCCCGGCAAATCACAATCTACCAGAACATCGTAACGCTCGCCCGGCGCAATATTGATGGTATCGCATAGATACGGGGATGGCAGGTTAAAACCGTCTTTAGCAATGACCAACTGCGGCAAGCCATGCAAGTGCATCGGGTGGATCATCAAGCCTTCGTTGAAGTAGCGGATACGCACACGCTGCCCTAGCTGCGCCACAATCGGTTGGGTATAGGGGAAGCCCTTGCCGTTAATGGTGAAACCTAGCGCGGAGTCGTTCAGCACGAAAATATATTCAGCATCAACCTGCGGTTCACGCGAAGCATCTGCCGGATCAATGATGAAAGCGCCTAACAGCCCCCGTGTCACCTGTTCTGCCGCGTTGTGATGCGAGTGATACATATGACTGCCATAGTTGATCAAATCAAATTCATAGGTGAATTCTGAACCGGGGGTGATTGGCGGTTGGGTAATGAACGGAACCCCATCCATGTTATTGGGCAAGCGCAAGCCATGCCAATGAACTGCGGTGCTTTGCGTCATTTCGTTCCGGCAAATGATGCGCACCCGGTCACCTTCAGTTGCCCGCATAACCGGGCCGGGAACCATCCCATTGTAGAGCATAGCCGGAAACATCATGCCACCGCCGGTGTCCCAATCAGCTTCGGTACAGGTAAGCCGGAAAACCTTAACATCCCCGTCCATTTCATATTCAAGCGGCACGCCCCAGAAATCAGGATTGCTGCCAATACCGTTCAGAAAAATATCTATGCCTTCTTGATGGTGGGCATCCATCGCCACCCAATCACCCTGTTCAACCATCTGGGTCATATCGTGGCCTTCCTGCGCGGCCACCTTTGTTGCTCCAGCGCCAACCCATGCCGCGCCAACGCCGCCTACAGCAGCCCCCGCTAACTTGAGAAACTGCCGGCGCATCATGATTTCATTCATAACAGAACAATCCTTTTAGCAACTAGATCAGGATAATATTTACCACTACAGTCAGGGCAATGAACCCATGACTAATATCAACCTCGTCATGATCTTGGATTACAGTCGAGCGGCAGCTTTGAGCTTTTCCCGTTAAACAGGAAAGGTTTTGCCCTACCCATTTTCATCGCTCAAAACCTCTTACCACAACTACTGTAATTATATTGGCACGCCCCCAAAATAACAGCGTGAAGCCGCCAATGATCAGTATGATTATGTGACAATGGTCACACTGTCACCAACACGAAGCGTTCCTGTACCACGATGGATCACATTTTGCCCAAAAATGAGCTTCCCCGCTTGATTGCGCCGAAATTTATTCAACGTTGACAAAGGTTCATGAGGATCAATAACTTTTCCCAGAGAAGGTTCAACGGTTGTGATTACGCAGCGCCCGCATGGTTTGACTATATCGAAACTAATGCTGTTAATCTGCATATGTTTCCAATGATCTTCAGCCCAACCGCTGCTGCCCTCTACCACAATATTAGGGCGAAACCGACGCATTTCCATTGGCCCCGTCCCATTTTCCGACATTCTCAGATTGAGATTTTCCAGTGACGCCGTGGTTGCTAACAGCAGTGGAAAACCATCGGTAAATGTTGTGGTGGCCGGTGGATTCGCAAATTCTGGGGTTACCACCCGCTTTTGTTCGGGCATTCGCACCAACTTGACATCTGTATTCAGAAAGCGACTGAACCACGCATTCACCTCTGGTGAGTAAGCCGTACTCAGAACCGTGTCCTTCCAGATCACAACTTCTAGTTTATCGGCAGGCATCAGGCTGATAGGCAGCGTCAGATCCGGTTGTGAAGGCGCGCGCACAACCAGATTGCCATCCTCAAGCAGCGGTTGGATCAGCGCTAATTTAGGCATTTCACGTTGTGAGGTGTAAAACCAGCGCTCGCCTTCTTGATGAACCAGCATCCATTCACGATCATAATCTGGCCCATCAACACCTAGATTCATCTGTTCAATCGCTATTCCCGCACAGGATTTAATGGGGTAGATATGCAGCGATGAAACACGAATTGTAGTTTCCACAAAAAGAGTCCTTTTGTACGATTTTCCCGCAATCAGGTATGGTTTTGAAAACGCCGTTCGATTTTCGCCGCGTACGATTTATAATTACATACGTTCAGGTTCGCGTACAGGTTTTCAAAAGGCTTTCGATATGGCGCCTATCGGCTTATTTTATGGCAGCAACACCGGAAATACCGAGAATGTTGCCTATATCATCAAAGAAGAGTTCGACAAGATTTTGCCCGGCGCGGTAGACGTACACAACATTGGCCGCTCCACACCAGAAGACATTCTGCGCTACAACAACATCATCATCGGCATTCCAACATGGAATACGGGTGAGCTACAGGATGACTGGGATGCGTTCATGCCCAAGTTTAACAGCATGGACATGAATGGAAAGAAAGTTGCGCTGTTTGGTCTGGGCGATCAGAACGGCTATGGTTTCAATTTCCAGGATGCAGTCGGCATCGTTGCTGATAAAGTGATGGAGCGCGGCGCACAGGTTTGGGGATTGTGGTCTACCAACGGCTATCAATTTGAAGAAAGCAAAGCAAGAGAAGATGAATTTTTCTTAGGCTTAGCGGTTGATGAAGTAGGCCAAACTGAGATGACACGCGGCCGTGTGCAAAACTGGGTTAAAAGCGTGAAGGCGGAATTCGGGCTATAAATCGCAGCTTCATCAAGCAGCGCATCGCTCGTTTAGCTACCCGGCCAAGCGGTGCGCTGCTTCTGTGAAGCCGCGCCACTTTTTCCGTTGACATTCCCCCGTCATTTGATTACCATGATCGGGCTGAACTGCCAGATTCTTGGCAGTCTGCTCAGGCCGGGTCCTACGCGGCAAGGCGTTCGAACCGTGTCAGGACCGGAAGGTAGCAGCACTAAGGATTTAACCTTGGGTGCCGTAGGCTAGCCCGGCTTGAGCAGACTGCTCATAATCTGGTTTTTGTTTTTCTACGCCAAAAACACTTATGATTGTGATTGGCATACTTCTGCTGCATGCACGGTTCTGAGGTTTCGCCACCGCGCCACGCATGACCGACACAGCGCCCACCCCACCCCCTGATTTGCCCGCCAATCGGGCATATAGCGCGCCACGCGCATGGCTGCTTAGTGGCCTTGGTCTGGCGCTGTTAGCGGCAATCTTGATGGTCATTTATGTAATCTCACAAACGCGCACCGTTACACTGGCAATTGATGGCATCGCACAAAGTTTACAAATCCGCGCATCCACAGTTGGCGATTTGCTCAACCAGCAGAATATTACTCTGAATCCGGCGGATCGTGTCACGCCACCCGTGGAAACCGAACTGAGAGACGGCGAGATCATTCGCGTGGAGCGTGCGCATCCCATCCTCATCCAAATTGATGATCTCAGCACCATTTTTGAAACGCCGCTAAGTACGCCCGGCGAAATCCTGTTAAGTATGGGCGTTGACATAGAGGACGGCACTAGAATTTTCGTCAACGGCAGCGAAATTGATTCGACCCATCTCATGGAACGCAGCGGTGAGCCTATCCGCCAAATTACGATTCAAAATACGCGGCCTTTTAGCGTCGTGATTGTGCCAGCATCCGGAGAAGCAGAAGAGCGCATATCGCTGCAATCATCGGCAAGAACCGTTGGCGCAGCATTATATGAAGCGGGCATTGAACTTTATCTCGCAGATGCGATTATCCCAGAGCTAGGGACGTCGCTTGCGGCGGGGCTAGAGGTTCACATTCAACGCGCCCTACCATTAACAATTACAGTTGACGGAAACAACGTGACGACGCGAGTTTTAGGGGGTACTACAGCCGATGCGCTTTCTTCTGCCAACGTCATCTTAATGGGGCTGGATTACACCATCCCTGACTTAACAACTCCGCTTAGGCCAGATACTGCTATCCGCGTCATCCGGGTGAAAGAAAACCTGATCACTGAAACGCGGCCTATTCCCTTTGAAATTATTTATCAAAATATTACTGGTTCAGATGATAGCCGCGTACAGGTGATTCAAGAAGGGCATAATGGCATCGAGCAAATCGTAACAAGGATAAGATTTGAGGATGGCGTAGAAATCAACCGCACAGTTATTCGCCAGATACTGCTGGTTCCCCCACAGCCACAAATTCTCGCCAGCGTGCCGCATTAGAAAGAACACACTCGCTTATCTATACCCGAAGGCTATTGAAACGAAATGTCAAAACTTATGATCGGCACCAACAACGCCGGTAAACTGCGGGAATATCTCGAAATTCTACATACACTGCCGCTGGAAATTTTAACCCTTAAGCAAGCAGGCATCACCATTGATCCCGATGAGCCTTATGAAACCTTTGAAGCGAACGCTGTCCATAAAGCGCAAGTATTCGCACGCGAAAGCGGGCTGCCTACGCTGGCAGATGACTCCGGGCTAAGCATAGACGCGCTCAACGGGCGACCAGGCGTGTACTCAAAGCGTTATGCGGGGGAGAATGCCACCGATGATGACCGCATGAACGTTATATTGAGTGAATTAGAAGACATTGACGACGATCAGCGTGGAGCACAGTTTGTATGCGTTGCGGTATTGGCGCTGCCGAACGGGGATGGCGCCAGCGCCACCGGCGTTGTACGGGGGAAAATTGCGCGCCAGCCAGGTCAGCGCGCCAACGGTTTTGGCTATGATCCGATCTTCATTCCTGAAGGTTACGATGCAGTTTTTAGCGCGCTGCGCCCCGAAGTCAAAAATACTATCAGCCATCGCGGACGCGCCGCGCAAGCCCTACTGCCAGACATTAAAAGACTGCTAGAAGTTGGATGATGGCATCAGTTTTGCGGCGATCACTTCATTTCACGCTTGAATCCAGCAAATGATAGGCTTTTAAACTAACCCATACTTCCTGTCCTACTGCTAGATCTAAATCACGAACATCGCTGGGGGTTAGCAGCGCCTGTAAGGTTTTGCCATCTTCCCCCTGAAGGTGAAGCGTCACGCGCAGCACAGGCCCGGCAAAAGCCACACTATCCACGATCCCTTGCCCAATAATGCTGCCCGGTGCTTGTTCCTGCGTATGAGAAAGCGCCACTTCTTCAGGGCGTGCCAGCACTTCTACCGGTTTACCACTGAATTGCTCGGTGTTCGCCGGCGATGGAATTTTCACACCGCCCAGATAGACATTGGCGCCATTGCGATGCGCATCTAGCAAATTGGCAGTACCTAGGAAGGTTGCGGTAAATCGGTGCGTTGGATTGCGATACAGCTGATCCGGCGCGCCAACTTCCAGCAGTTCACCCTGATCGATAATACCGATACGATCCGCAATATCGAAGGCTTCTTCTTGATCATGCGTCACCAGAATGGCGGTAAGACCCAGCCGCCGCTGAATGGCGCGTAAATTTTGGCGCAGTTGAACGCGAATTTTCACATCCAGCGCGCCAAAAGGCTCGTCCAGCAGCAAAACATTAGGTTCATAGGCTAGCGCGCGCGCTAATGCCACGCGCTGCTGCTGCCCCCCTGAAAGCTGCCCCGGAAACCGATCTTCATAGCCTTGCAGTTCGATCAACTCCAGCAGTTCTCTCACCTTCTGTTCACGCTCTGACCGCTTCACCTTGCGGATACTTAGGCCAAATTCGATATTCTGGGCAATGGTCATATGACGGAATAGCGAATAGTTCTGGAATACGAATCCAGTACCACGCTGCTGAGGCGAAAGACGGGTCACATCTATATCGTTCAGCAGAATTGTGCCGCCATCCAGTTCAAGTAGCCCGGCAATCAGGCGAAGCAGCGTGCTTTTGCCGCTGCCGCTAGCGCCTAGCAGCACGAACAATTCGCCAGTGGCAATACTAACGGATACATCCCGAACTATAGGGTTTGTATCGAACGATTTATTCACGTGAATCAGTTCAATAGACATACTAACCTCGTGAAACAACCATCCGGCGGCGCAGCATATTCATCAGAAAGAGAATCAGCAGCGAAACAAGGCATAATATCAGCGAAACAACATATGCGCCGGTGCTATTACGGTCGTTCATTGCGCGGAAAACGAAGCTAGTCGCGGTTTCCGTGTAGCCTTCTATATTACCGCCAACAACTGCCACTGCCCCAAACTCACCCACCGCGCGGGCGAACGTTAGCACAATGCCATACAGCAGCGCCGTCCATAATTCCGGTAAAATTACCCGTCGAAATGTTGCCCAGCGGCTTGCCCCAAGGGTGTAAGCCGCCTGTTCTGGCTCAAGGCTAAGCGCCCCTAATACGGGCTGAACTTCACGGGTAACGAAGGGTAAAGAGACGAAGGTTTTCGCCAGCAGAATACCCGGCAAGGCGAACACAATCGGAAACAGCGGCGGCGCAAGCCACCCCCCGCGCCCAAACAGCATGATCATGGCATAGCCGGCAATCACTGGAGAAAAGACGAACGGGATATCAAGCAGCGTATCAAGCGCCCCCCGCCCGCGAAATTTCTGCCGTACCAGAACCCATGCCGTGACCAACCCGAAAATGGTATTGATCAACGCCGCGCCCAATGCAAGTACAATCGATACTTCAAAAGCATGAAGTACCGCTGGATCAGTCAGTGTTTCGATAATCGGATCGATACCATCTTTGAACGCTCCATAGATGACGGCCACTAATGGAGCAGCAAATAGCACCACCGCATACAATACCGCGAGGCCAATAAGCAATAATGCCAGAGGCGAGCGCGGCTTAATTTCGCGCATGCCGCCTCCAATTCAGCATATCAATGCCAATCGTTGCCGCAAAAGCGATCAACAACAGCACCATTGATATGCTGCTAGCAGCCTGCATATTGCCCGCCTCAACCTGGGTATATACATAAACTGTGCCAGTTTGCGAACGCATGGGAATGTTTCCAGCCACCACTATAATCGAGCCGAACTCGCCTAGCGAACGGGCAAAGCTTAACAGCGCCCCAGTCACCATTGCCGGCCGAATAATTGGGAAAATTACCCTACGAAACGTAATCCAGGGTGAAGCGCCAATAGTCTGTGCAACGTCAGTCTGGTTAGAATCCATCTGCAAAAGTACAGGCTGAACAGCGCGGATTACAAAAGGATAGCCAACCAATAGCAAGGCGATAACAATACCCGGCGTATCGAACAGTACCCGAATGCCCAATTCCCGCTGCAAAAACTGGCCGATGATCGTCTGCGGCCCGTATAACAAGACCAGCATCACGCCGATCACCAGCGTAGGAATGGCAAATGGCAAATCCACGAGAGTATTGAAAAGCGCCTTGCCGGGAAACTTGTAACGCACCAGAACATACGCAGTAAGCGTTCCCATCACCGTATTAACCACAGTCATAACCAGTGAGGTGGTCACGGATAGGGTCAAAGCACTAACGGCTTCAGGGCGAGAAATACTCTGCCAGAAAACATCCAACCCGAAGCGTAAGCCCTGTACGTTAACGACGAGAAGCGGTATCACGATGAAGATGGTGAGATAACTGATCGCCATCAAGCGCAGCCCCCACCTACCGAAGCCAGATATACGGGTCGCGCTGATGGGATTTTGTCCAGAAGTGAATACGTCGTAACGCTGCAACTGCTCCGTCATCTCAGGTTTACTGCCCCCGCGTTTCAGTCATCACCTGCGTAAACAGCCCCGTATCGCTAAAGATAGCAGCGCGCACTTCTGACCACCCCCCTAGATCAGTGACTAAAAATTCATCCGGCACCGGCGGAAACACAATCAATGGATCACGATCTAGCGGCATTTCAGCAAGGACATTCGGATTCACTGGACGAAAGCCATGATTCGCAAAAATGCGCTGTGCGGCATCAGACCACAAAAAATCTACGAAGGCCTCAGCAACTTCACGAGTGCCGTGTGTATCTACATAAGCATCAATCACCGTCACTGGGTTTTCAACACGGATAGTAGATTGCGGGTAGATCAATTCATATTCACCCCCAGCCAACAGCCCCGCATACACTTCATTTTCGTAAGTTACCGCCACATCACCAATACCCCGCTCAAAAGTGAGGAAGCTTTCGCGGCTGTCCCGATCTAGCACGCTCACATTGGTCATGAGTGCCCGTAAAAAGTCTAGCGCACCGGCTTCCCCCTCAAAGCCGGGTACATGGCCGCGCAGCACAGCGCCATACCCGCCGAGAATATTCCACTGCGCGCCGCCGCTAGTGATAGGATCAGGCATGATCACTTCAACGCCCCCAGTCGTTAAATCTGCCCAATCCTGAATATGAAGCGGATTTCCCGGCCTCACCGCGAAAACCACCAAAGAGTTCGCGACGATGCCGGCATAGTCATTATCTCTCCAGTTTTCGCGCACCAATCCAGCATCAACCAATCGGGTGATGTCTGGCTCAATAGAAAGCGCAGCAACATCTGCCTCAAAGCCGCCCGCAATGGCGCGAGACTGTGCGCCGGAAGCCTGATAAGACTCTAAGACCTGCACCGTTTGGCCGGTTTCTGCCAGCCAATATTGCTCAAACAGCGGGATGATTTCATCATAGGCTTCTCGTGGAACGGCATATCCGGCGAGAATGAAGCTCATGGATGGCGAAGATTCTTCCGCGCCGATGAGCAGAATTGTGATCCCGATAACAGCAAGGATGATGATGGATGTCACGCGCTTCATGGCATTCACCGCCGCAGCCGTATGAAGGCGGAAACTGTGCGCCACGAATCAGGAGTCGCCGCAGTCAGCGAATCAGCGAGAGGAAGATGTTCTAAGCAGGCTTGCGCTTGTTTAGATCGGGTCTTGCAGATGAATTCCACATTCCACTTTATTCGTCCCACTCCAACGCCCCGCGCGCAGCTCCTCATCCGGCAATACAGCGCGGGTGCAGGATTGACAGCCTATGCTGGCATAATTCTGATCATGGAGAGGGTTATAGGGCAGTTGATGAGCGCGTAGATAAGCCCACACCATCTCGTCAGTCCATGTTGCAAAAGGCGAAATTTTCACGTTTTCATGGCGCAAATCCCACGAAACAACCGGGGTTGTGCGGCGAGTTTCTGACTGATCGCGGCGCAGGCCAGTGATCCACGCAGCATAGCCATTTAACGCTTCTCGAAGCGGGATCACCTTACGCAAATAGCAGCAAAGATCGGGATCGCGCAGCCATAAGTCATCACCATAAATTTCTGCTTGCTGCGCCGGTGTTTGACCAGGACACACGCGAATTAAATTCAGATTCCATTCAGCGGTCACGCGATCCATAAACGCATAGGTCTCGCTAAACAGCAGGCCAGTATCAATGGTCAATACCGGTAGTTCTGGCGCTATTGCGCGCAGCATATGCAGCGCCACCATCCCCGTTGGTTGAAAGCTGGTCACAATCGCAAGTTTTTCGCCAAAGGTTTCCCATGCCCACCCCAGAATTTCGGCGGGTGATGCAGTTTCAAACCGCTGATTTAGTGCCTCTAAGTCCAGCACGTTATACTCCAACGAGAAGCAACTCCTACCACAACCGTCCGCTGTTTTCGTAGATATCATTCATACAAACGCTGTGGAGAAGGCAATTAGCCTGCTGCACCGGTCATAATTGCTCGCAAGATAATAGCGGCCATCAGCGCAAATCCCCATATATAGCTGCCCATCGCCGGGCGCTTTTTGGCCGTTGTCTCCACAAAGATGAAGAAGGGCAGCGCCAGCATCGCCCCCGCGCCATAGATCAGATGTACTTCATCATGAGGGCGGAATCCGAAGGCGTACATTGCCAGCCCGATAGCAGACTCCAAGATCATGATCGCGGTGACTGCGTATACGCCCCGTCGGAAAGCGCGCGTCACGTCGCCATGCCGGATTAAGCCGATATATATAGCAAGTATAAGCATGATCAGCCCGACAATTAATGCAGCTCGGCTAATCAAAAAGTGGAGTTCTTTTAGGATTGGGTAAAGTTCATTCATCTCATCATCAGATCATCCGTTACAACGCGATGATCACGCCTTCATAGGATCGTAAAATCAAATTACCGCGTACTGCTTCGCCTTCGCGGTCTAGCAGAGTTGTCAGCCGAATTTCACCCACTATCTCTTGTGGCAGCGAAATAGATATCATCTCTGCGGTGAAATTCAATAAAATGGCAAATGCGCTATTCTCTGCACGCCGTGTATAAGCAAAAATACCATCGCCCACATCGAAAGAAGCATAGCGCCCTACCGTCAAAGCAGGCATCGCAGAGCGCAGCGCCAGCAGGCGACGATACAACGTAAGCGCAGAGCTTGGATCATCCTTCTCAGTTTCAACATTCACGACGGTGACATTACGCGCAACTGGAAGCCATGGCGTGCCAGTGGTAAACCCTGCCTTTTCATCGCCTGTCCAGTGGAAAGGCGTCCGGCAGGGATCGCGGCTAAGTCCAAGATTGATCCCCTGCGGATCGCGGTATTGCTCTGGCATCACTTCACCATCGGTCATGCCCAATTCTTCGCCCTGATAGATGAAAGCCGCACCCCGCAGCGTGAGCAGCATCATTGCGGCCACACGGAAACCTTCGCCAAAGCGCGATGCCAACCGCATCTGGTCATGGTTGCCAAGCACGTAGTTTGTGCCGCCGTCTGGAAGCAGCGCATCGTATTCATCTACAAATTTGCGGATCACGCCGGCATCCCACGGCAGCATCAGCGGCGCAAAGTTGAACGGCAGGTCAACTTCAGGGCGTTCTGCGCTGCCTGCGTATGAGGCGATATAGCGGGGGTCGGTTGAATAATCAATTTCGCCAACGCTCACCCGATCAGCAAACTCACGAAAAACATCGCCCATTTCAGCGACTAGCCCGTGAATGCCTTCGGCCTTTTCGCTGTAAACACGCGCCAGCCGGTGGCTTGGATTATCACCCGGTTTCCATGAGCTGGAAGGCGGGTTATTCCGAAATTCAGGGTCTTTCATCAGCCGATCAACCGTATCAATGCGAAAGCCATCCAGCCCACGCCGCAGCCAGAAGCGAATCTCGTCAAAGACTGCCGCCTTCACTTCCGAATTGCGATAATTCAATTCCGGCTGTTCGGGGGCAAAGTTGTGCATGTAATACTGCCCGGTAGCTTCATCCCATGTCCATGCCGCGCCGCCAAAATACGCCAGCCAATTGTTCGGCGGACTGCTGTCAGGCTTCGCGTCGCGCCAGAGATACCAATCGCGCTTCGGATTCTCTCGACTGCTGCGAGATTCCAAAAACCACGCATGTTGATTACTGGTGTGATTAGGCACTAGATCGAGAATCACCTTCAAGCCGCGATCATGCGCGCCCGCTAACAGCTCGTCAAAATCTGCCAGCGTCCCAAACAGCGGATCAACCTCTGTGTAATCCGATACGTCATAGCCAAAATCCACCATCGGCGATTTGAAGATGGGCGAAAGCCAGAGCGCATTTACGCCAAGCCAGACAAAATAATCCAGCTTCTCGATAATGCCGCGCAAATCGCCAATGCCATCGCCATTTGAATCTTTGAAACTGCGGGGGTAAATCTGATAGAAAACGGCGGACTGCCACCACTGGCTCATAAGCGCAAACCCTTATCCCTCCATATTAAAATGAAGGATATGGTATAAACCCCTTCCCTAGTTCAGAGAAGGGGTCAAGAGATGAACGTTATTCTACCACGCGAACCCGCGCCAGTACCCAGTCCACAATCGTGGGCAGGAAATCTGGCGTAAATTCGGTTCCTAAGGTCGCATATTCGGCCACTGTGCCGGTGACCGCTTCTTGGAACAGATGATTGGCATTGGGCAGAATCACAATTTCAAAATCTGCGTTGCCTGCTTGTTCTAACGCGGCTTCCATCGCCGGGGCATTCTGGGAAGCAACCACCTGAACATCTTTGCCGCCAAACAGACCGAGTACCGGAATCGTCACCCGCGCCCAATCCTCAGAAGCATCCCAGTTGAGAAGTTCTTGATACCAGGGACTTTCATAAGCAGCCATAATCGCAGTCACAGCATCCTCAACCAGCACCGCAGGATCGCTGTAGCCAGCATCTGCCAATTCTTCAGGCGTCAAGTTTCCGGCCACCCATGTATACATTTCGCGCGCGGTATGTTCGGCAGTTTCAAGATCGCCATCTGCAACAGCGGTCAAGGTACGCGAAACAAAATCACGGAGCGTCACCAGCTCTTCCTCTGTGACTTCGCCTTCTTCAGACGTACTGATCACTATCGCGATGTTCTGCTCAACCAACAGGTCAAGCCCCAAAACTGCTGGGGGCGCCATGCCGATCACAAAGGCCAGATTGGGGTTATTGGCGCCCAGATAGGCAGCCGACAAACCACCTTCACTATGACCAAGCAGGCCGATCTGCTCTGGATCAATCTCGTCTCGCGTGAGCAGGTAATCAACAGCCGCAGAAGCATCGGCAACAAAATCAACAATCAGCGCAGTATCGAAATCGCCCGTTGATTCGCCCACGCCGCGATCATCGTAGCGCAGCACGGCCACGCCAGCGCGGGTTAACGCATCGGCAATCAGGGCAAACGGCTTGATGGCGGCAGCGGGGGCAAGATTTTCATCGCGATTCTGCGGGCCACTGCCGCTGACCAGCACGACCACGGGGAACGGCCCTTCACCTTCAGGTAGGGTCAACGTTCCCGCCAGCATGACACCCTCTGCGCCGCCGGGGAAGGTGACATCTTCAGCGATATACGGCAGCGGCTCAGTGGGTTCAGCGGCGAGCGGCATGACGGATTGCAGCACCGGCACAAATACCGATTCGTGCAGCGCCTGATATTCATCTTCATTGGTCTGGAAGAGCGCGATATACGAACGCCCATCCTGATGAGCCAGCGCCAGATCAACGCGGATGATGCTTCCAGCAACCGGCACATCTATCTGATAAACAGCCCACTGCAAGCCATTCGCTTCAACCTGTTCCACAGGCGCGGGCATTTCAGTGAGTCCAAGCTGCGGCAGAAGTGACGGAATCACCTGTGCCAAACTTGCCGGGGCGGCTTGAATCGCCAGCAGTGTCACGTCAGTAGGCGACTCGCCGCGCATATACAGCCCATTACCCGCCGCCGTCCATCCTTCTGGCAGAACCCCTTGAACTTCCATCAATGGGTCACTGAACGGTTCAAGCATGATAGTTTCCTGTGCGACTGCGCTTACTGTCATTGCCAATACAAATAGGCAGCCCAAGATAATTCCTGAGAGCTTACGCATACTTTTCTCCTTCTGAAAAGAATCGTGAGTGATCGATTTACATGCAGAATCTATAGAGGCGTAATCTATCTACACCCCCCAATTTCAGGGGCGCGAAGGCAGTATATCCTCGCGCCTACTGCGTTATAGAAATGAGTTTAGTAGCCTAGAGATCGAACTGATAGCCGGAGCCGCTAGCCGATGGCGCTGGCTGCTGAGAACCAGCGCGGCGCTGCTGCACCGCATTCCAAAGCATGTTATAAGCGCTTAAGCTCATCATGCCAGTGAATGCAGTCTCGGTTTGGTTACGGCCTTTTTTGCGCGTTGCAGTGATGAAAATGTCGTCATCTAGTTGTTCGGTGCTGCTGCCACAGCGCACCATCCGCACCAAAGCACCCTTATCTGGG
>DAOTUZ010000075.1:0-6200 GCA_034437295.1 Anaerolineae bacterium
GTATTTGTGAGCGCAGTTCGGCTTCAATTTCGGTGCGCTCATCAGTTGGTAGGTAACGCCCCACATGATGAACGTAGCGTTCGATGAGTTCAGCCACGATTTTCCCCCTGCAAAATTCGGCGCATCACTTCTGCCATCTCAAACCAGTCAGCGCTGAGCATCGCCAGCACTTCGCGCCCCGATGGGCTGATCTTGTAATACTTGCGGGGGCGGGCTTCGCCAACATCCCACTCGCTCTCCAACAGCCCCTGTTTTTCCAGTCGTCGCAGTAGGGGGTACAGCGTGCCTTCTTCAATATCGAGACCCTGCGCAGCAAGCTGCTGGATCAGGCTGTAACCGTAGCGGGCAGTATCCATCTGGCTGAGGACGGCCAGCACGACGATGCCGCGCCGAAGCTCCAGCCGAAGATTATCAAGATGCTCATCAGAATCAGGCATTTACTGTGTATCCTACGATACTGTGTTCCACACAGCATCAATATACTGTGCGAGATACAGTATTGTCAAGACTAGAGATGAAAATGGCAAAAAAAGGATGAACGGTTAAAGGCGTTAAAGGGAGAAATGGGCAAGGTTGAACCTTACCCGTTGGGGATGCGATCTTAGTCCTTGCACTCGTCAATGCCGGGGATAGGCTTATTCCAAGGCGGCTGATCCAGCTTGTTGCTGGCGGCCTGCGCTTTGGCCTGCCGAGCGGCTACCCTGGTCGCGTTCAGCTTGGTTTCTTCTTCCTGAATTTTCGCAGAAAGTTCGGCGCTGTTGCTGGCGACGATGCCGGTGAAGGTATGGGCAAAGGATTCTTGACCGTCGTAAGTGTTTTTGAAGGTATCTTGATGCTGCTTCTCGTGCGCCCCTAGATCGCCAGCGATGAAGGCATCTACCTTCTGCTGCTTGCAATCGCTGAGCGGCTGTGGCGAAATTTTGTAACTGACGGTAGGCAGAGGGATCGAATAATCTATGGTTTCGGTGCCAGACACGTCATAGGTGTTGTTACCTTTGGGCGTGATTTTTCCGGGCGTGAAGCTGGATGCAGCAGTGGCCGCCGCAAAATTGGCAGTAGTGATACCTCTCACGCTGACGCCGCCTGAAGAGGCTTCGCCATTCCCAACTGCCGCTGTTCCGGCGCAGCTGGCAGCGCCGCCTTCGCCAGACTCGCTTTCGGCCTGCTCATCTTCAAAGAAAGATTCGACGCCTTCGGTCAGATTATCCAGCCAACTGCCGCCGCCGCTGATTTCTTGAGCAGCATCTTCGCCATCCAGCCAACTGCTGACGGTATTAACGGCATCATCCCACCAGTTGCTTTCTTGGCCTTCGCCGCCATCAGACTCGCTTTCGTTATTGTTCACGCTGTTAGCGCCGCCGCCGGTGGCATTATTCCACTGATCACCCGCCCAATTTGCCGCATCGGAAGCCGCGCCAGTCACGGCGTCAATACCCTGATTCACAGTATCCTGAATACCGCCAACAATATCGCCAATTTGACTGCCAGCATTGTTCATGCCGGTCAGTTCACCAACGGTATTCATCGCATCGTCCAGCCAACTACCGCCTTCTTCTTCGCCTTCTCGCTGGATGCTGTTATCAGTTTTGCGAGAGATAGCTTCATCATCGCTTTTGCCGCCGCTGCATCCGGCACAGCCACAGCCTTTGCGGTGCAGCATGCCACTTTGAGCTTGCAGGCGAACTGCCGGAGTATTCATCAGGCGCTGCATGCCAGCATTGCCAATATGCCGCTGAAGCGCAATAAGGGATGGCTGCGACTGCTTTGAATGCGCAGCGAGCGCCCCTTCATCTTTGCGGCGCAGCGCCATTGCTGAGGGTTGGGGCTGCTTATGCGTGAAATTGGCAGTCATCACTGCACATCCTGATCATTATGTTTGCATAATGTACTATACACCTGATTTTTGAAATGTGCGCTGATCGGCAGAGGAAGCATGAAATAGGTGAATAAAAGCTAAGCGATCAGGGTACGATCACCTGTCGCCGCTGTAAACAATGCTATGATGGGTGGCGGTAGTTTGATTAGCACAGGGAGCTTTTCATATGCTTAAAATGAAGCAGCTTGGACTCGCTGTTGTTGCAGCGGCACTGGTCGGCGCTGTACCGGCTTTCGCGCAGGATGCGCCGGAAGGCGTGATCGCCAGTGGGCTGAATAACCCCCGTAATATCTTGATCTTTGGCGAAACGCCCTCTATTTACATTATTGAAGCTGGCGCTGGCGGCGATGAGCAGGTGAACGGCAATTTTGGCCCGGCGCTGCGCGGTCTAACCAGCGGGTTCACGACGATCACATCGTCGGGTGATGCCGTTGTAGTCAGCGGATTTCCAAGCATTGATGAGAACGGTGAGGTGGGCGGGCTTTCGGGTATCGCCTTGATCAACAATCAGGTATGGGTCTCTGGCCGCGACAGCACTACATCAAGTTTTGTGTTTGCGCTGGATCCGGTCAGCGGCGAAGTGATCTCACAAATTGACGTGCTGGCGGCAGAGACTGAACTCAATCCCGATGGCGGCGTGATTGACAGCAACCCGGTTGATCTGAGTTGGGACGCGATCAACAGCGTTCTGTATATCGCTGACGCGGGCGCAAATACCGTGTGGAAGTGGACGGAAGCGGCAGGGCTGGAAGTTTTCGCAAGCTGGCCGGAATCTGAAAATCCGGTGCCAACCTCAGTTGCGGCGACGCCTGATAGCAGCGTCTATGTTAGCTTCCTGACTGGCTTTCCCTTCCCTGAAGACGGCGCGCGCGTGGATCATCTGGGCGCAGATGGCGCATTGATCGAGAGCTTTGATGGTTTCACCGCCGTGGTAGATCTGCTGTTTGCTAACGGTACGCTGTATGCGGTACAGCTTGGTACTTTCCAAGAAGGCTGGCAGCCGGGTACCGGCAGTGTGGTAGATGTGTTCAGCGGTGAAGTATATGCTCAGAACCTGAATTTCCCCTACGGGCTGGCGGGCGGTGGCGCCGCGCCGTTGATGGTAACGCTCAATTCAGCATATGTTGGCGCGGGTACCGGGTTTGTCGTTGATCTGAGCAATGCTGAATCGGTCTCAGCGGCGGCGATGGAAGCAGCGGGCGAAGAGTAGGAAAAGAGTCCTCAGTTACTCGTTCTAGCCCCCGTTCCTCTCACTAAGGGGAGGGGGTTTCTCCGTGGCGATATCTCGTGTTTCAGTGCAGCCGAAAGTAGGGGCGGCTTGACAAATCGCCCCTACACAGCGCAGCCTCACGTCGCCAAAACTTTCGAGCAGGCCAACCGGCGCGAGGGTGATAGAATGAGCAAAAGGTTTGGGAATTGTTCGCGTCTTGTTATGCCTACGCCACCGGAAGAAAGCATCATGAAACATAAAACAAACATTGTTTTTGAAGTTTTTCATAAATTTTTCGTGTAACCCTTCACCTTTTCAGACCCGAACACTGTTACAATGACGACTATTAACACACCATTAGCCTCACGGTATCTGAGCATATTGAAGGATGCGGTACAGCCCGTTACAATCCAGAGAGAAACGAAAAAAGTAAAGGCGCTTGTTGAATGGGGCAAATGGCGACGATGGAACCGAGAGAGGTTAGGATATCAATGCTAGAGTGGCAATTTAACCTGGCGCTGATGCTGCACGAGCCATATGCGACCACCCGCGAACTTCTACGCAATGCGCTGCATGCCCTTGCCGATGTATATCAGCCACGCGGCGCCTATGCGGCGATCATAGAGCAGAATGGCGGACTGGTAGGGCTTTGCTCACTGGGAGACGCCGACGAAGCTAGGATAAAGCATACATTGATCGCGCCGGTGTTGGACGACAACTGCGCGGTGCTAAGCGTAGAATCATACAGCGCGGCAGTACCCTTACAAGCGCGAGGCCATACCTTCGGAGTCATAGCGCTGACCCAAATGAGAGACACCGCGTTTGACGACGATATGCTGTTCGATCTGGAAGCGGGGGTTTCCTTAATTGCGGCGGCAGCAGCGACGATGCTCCAGCGCGAGGCAGCAGATGAGGCACGGCTTCAGCAGGCACAGCTTCAGCATGATCTGACTGCAATGACCTACCATGATTTGCGCGCCCCCCTACAAAATGTACAAACGAGCTTCGCCGCTCTTGAACGCCTGATGGCGAAAGTAGAAGACGGTAGAGTTCGAGATGTCATACAAACTGGCGCACAATCAACTCGGCAAATCGGGCGTATCATTCGCAGCTTGCTAGATATGGAACGGCTCGAAAATGGCAGTATTCAGCTGCATCCCCAACCGACCCCGCTGGCCGAAGTGATGGACGATGTGTTGGGCATTGTCGCGCCGCTGGCTCAGGAAGCGAATCATCAACTGATAGTGACGATTGAGCCATCGCTTCCCGCGCTGATGGTAGACGGCAATCTGATTGAGCGCGTGCTCATCAACTTGATTGAAAATGCGATCAAGTACACACCCTCAGGCGGCAGTATCCGGATAACGGCTGGTACTTCTGGCGGCGCGGCCTGTATCAAAGTAGCCGATGATGGGCCGGGCATTCCTTACCATTTACGTGAGGCCATCTTCGATAAGTTCTACCGTATTCGCGCTACTTCCGGGCGGGATGGCATCGGATTGGGGTTGTCGTTCTGCCGTCTGGCAATTGAGGCGCATGGCGGGAATATCCGCGTCGAAGGTGATGATACCGGGGCGCAGTTCGTATTCACCCTGCCGGTGGATGCCTCACAGGCGGCGCAGGCAAGTTAAAAAGCCTATCCACCCCTAAACACTTATTCAACGCAGTCAATATAGGGATAAATAATCTCAAAATCTTCATTACGCCCCCGCTTCTCACTTGGCTCGGTGGCTGTAACTACACTGGGTGCGATTGGCCTGCTCTTTCTCGTGCTGCCTATCGTTGCGCTGCTCATTCGCAGCCTGCAAACGCGCGCGTGGGAAAGAATGCCAGAGTCCGCCATTCCCGACGCAATCTGGCTCAGCTTCCTCTCAACCAGCATGACCATCGTACTCGTTGCGATATTCGGCACGGCGCTGGCTTATATACTGGCGCGGCGGAAATTCCCCCTCAAACGGCTGGCAACCGTGCTGGTGGAACTGCCGGTTGTACTGCCGCCAGCGGTGGCAGGGCTGGCGCTGCTGATCACCTTTGGGCGGCGGGGGCTGCTTGGCCCGGCGCTCGGTGAAATAGGCATTACGCTGCCTTTCAGCTTCGCGGCGGTAGTGCTGGCACAAACATTCGTGGCCGCCCCGTTTTACATTCGCTCGGCGCAGATCGGCTTTCACAACGTCCCGCCGGAGATCGAAGAAGCCGCGCGGGTGGATGGCACGGGTGGTTTTCGCCTATTCTGGTGGGTCACCTTCCCTATCGCGCGCCGGGCTTTAGCGGCGGGGCTGGTGCTAAGTTGGGCGCGGGCATTGGGCGAATTTGGCGCGACGATCCTGTTTGCGGGCAGCTTGCAAGGGCGCACTCAAACCATGCCGCTGCTGATTTACAACATCTTCGAGCGTGATATTGACGCGGCCATCTTCACGGGGCTGATTCTGGTCGTCATCGCGCTGTTGGCGCTGCTGCTTTCACATTGGTTGGCGCGGAACGTGAAAGAAAATTAAAAGCCGCAGCGGCGGCGCTGTGTGCGCTAGGTCGCTTCAGCCTCCGCCAGTTTAACGCAGGGTGAGCAGACTGCCATCGCGGGTTTTCTCCACCTGCACATGCACAGGGAAAGAATCGCGCAGTTCGTCAATATGGGTGATCACCAAGATCAGATCGAAATGATCCTGAATTCGGGTGATGGCATCCACCAGCTTGGCGCGGCCATCTTCATCCTGCGTGCCGAAGCCTTCATCAATGAACAGCGTGCGCAGTTGTGCGCCAGCCCGCCGCGCCAAAAGCTGCGAAAGCGCCACCCGCAAGGCGAAATTGATACGGAAGGCTTCGCCGCCGCTGTACATATCATAACTGCGGGTGCCAAGCTCATCGCTGATGTCTAATAACAGCGTTTCCTGAACACCGCCGGTCACTTTTTCGCGCTGGGTTTGCAGGCGTAAGGTCATGCGGCCATCGGTCATCGCCGCCAGCAGGCGGTTGGCGTTGTCCTCCAATTCCGGCAGCGCGGTCTCGATGATCATGGCGGGGATGCCGTTTTTACCGAAGGCTTCGCGCAGTTCTTCATACAGCGCGCGGGTTTCGCGCAGGCCATCGCGCTGTGTTTCCAGCTTTTCCTTGTTCTTC
>DAOTUZ010000076.1:0-13544 GCA_034437295.1 Anaerolineae bacterium
ATTGACCGAAATGGCTTTCGCTAAAGCGATCAAACGGCCAGATTTTCATCGCATAGATGCCGTCGGCTATCAAGCTTTTAGCCAGCGCGCCCGCGTCATTTTCCGGTTGCCATGCTGCGTAGTCTTGAATTTCCCCGAATCCAATGCAGGTATTGTAGGTTGGGATTCGCAGGCGGGTTTTTCCGCCTAGCAGTTGGTACAGTGGAATATTAAATTTCTTGCCAGCAATATCCCAGAGCGCGATTTCAACAGCGGAAAGCGCCCGTGTTTCAGCGCCTGCATACCCGTGATACATGAGATTGTCCATGACAAAGCGCCATAGACCTTCAATGTCCAGCGGGTTCTGCCCAAGCATTAGCGGTGCGATGGTGCCATGCAGCGCGCCTTTTGCGCCCGGAATTTTGTCTACTGTCTCCCCGTAACCAATGATGCCCTCATCGGTATGAACACGCACTATCAGCAGTCGCGGATACTCTGCCCATTGTAGTGATTCAATCGCTGTGATGATCAAGTCTGGTTGCCCCTTAACATAAGGCTGCTTCAAACGACTTTAACGGTATTTGATAAGGCGCCGATACCTTCAATGACGATTGTTATAACATCCCCTTCAATAACGCTCATTTCGCCGGGTGGAACGATGCCTGTACCAGTCAACAGAACAAGGCCAGCAGGATAGCTGCTGCTGCGCCCGAGATAACTGGTTAATTCCTGAAGCGTTCGCTGGATGCGGTTGGTGTGAGTTTCTCCACTAAACAGCTTTTTCCCATCCCGTTCTATTTCCAGATGAATTGAAGTTTCCGGTAAACTTGAACGGTCTGAAAGCAGGATACACGGCCCTAGGCTGCAAGCGGCGGAATAAACCTTTGCCTGTGGCAGATATAAGGGATTTTCGCCTTCAATGTCGCGACTGCTCATGTCATTACCGATCACAAACCCGACAGTATCCATTGCGGAATTGAGGATGACTCCCAATTCAGGTTCTGGTACATTCCAGTTCGAGTCGCCGCGAATCCCTATCTTTCCCCCATGCCCGACGACATAACGGGGAAATGCCTTGAAGAAAATTTCCGGACGCTGTGCGTTATACACACGCGCATACACATCTCCCCCGTCTTGCGCCTCTTCTTGACGCGCTTCACGGCTGCGTTTGTAGGTTACACCTGCTGCCCACACGTCTTGTGACACAATCGGAGGCAAAAGATGCGGCGGCAGAACGGTAGGTTCGCCCGTGATGGCGATCTTTGCAAGTTCGCTAATGGCCTCATTGACCCTGCCAACAGAGCCTGCGATCCATGCATCAAAATCAAAATCTTTTAATAAGACGGTATCTTCCGCTTTGGACAAAGCCCAAGAGTGCATTCCCAGAGCGTCAATAAAGTGATAAAGATACATTGTTGGCCTCAGTTTTGTGGTTGTTCACCTTTTGAAGACAGCCCACCATCAACCTCATAGACCGAGCCGGTCACAAAGCTGGCTTCATCGGAAGCTAAAAATGCCGCAACATTGGCTACTTCGGCAATTGTACCCACACGCCCAATCGGGTGCATTTGATCAAATTGGCGGCGAATATTTTCCTTGTCGGTTTGCATCTCGATAAAGCTGTGTAGCATAGGCGAATCAATAGTTCCCGGAGCAATCGCGTTCACGCGAATTCCAAGTGGCGCATAATCTGTAGACATGGCGCGTGTTAGCGAAATTAATGCGCCCTTGGTTGCGCTGTAAACCGCCAGCCCCGGTAAGCCAAGTATGCCGGTTATGCTGGACATGTGCAGGATACAGCCGGATTTGGCTGCAATCATGCCCGGCAAAACTGTGCGATTGACCAGATATGCGCCGCGCAAATTAACAGCGATGCAGGCTTCAAAATCGTCTACTGATGTTTCATGCAGCTTTCCGGAAGGCATAATTGCAGCGTTATTCACTGCAACATTTACGGCGCCAAAACGAAGCGCAAGGCTGGCAACGGCATCCTCAACATCCTGCTGCTTGGTGACATCTCCACCTAATGCAATACCTTCGCCGCCATTCATCACAATCTCATTGGCAACCGCAATGCAATCTATTTCATTGAGATCGAAAATCCCAACTTTTGCGCCTTCTCCGGCGAATTTAAGCGCAATGCCGCGCCCGATGCCCTGTGCCGCACCGGTGATTATGGCAACTTTACCCTGTAGTCGTTTAGTCACTTACACCCCCATTGATTTTTCAGAGATCGCCGCAATCACAAAGGCCGATTGTACTGAATTATAGGAGCGGACTTTATGTTTCGAGAAAAAGGATTTCAAGCAACCGACGTTCTGCTGATGGTGATCAGCGATCATGTGCGCGAGTTGATCTCATAGCTGGAGTTACCGGCGTTTTCGGCCTCAACCACTTCTTCAGAATTGCGCCGAATCAGAGAGAGAAGCACGCCACCTGCGATCATTGCGCCGCCAACCCAAAGATTTGCCGTAAATGACTGATTCAAAATCAAGACGCCGAGTACTGCGCCCACAAGCGGCTGTGCAAAAAAGAATAATGACGCAGTAGATGCTTCGACAAGGACAAAGGCGCGATTCCACATCCACATCGCCGCCGCCGTTGAAATGACGCCTAGATATAGGATGCCGAGGATGATGGCGAAAGTGATTTCGCCGGGTGGGCGCTGACTAACCTCAGTCATGGCAGCGGGAATCGTCAGAAGTAGACCTCCAATCGGCGCAAGAAATGAGAATGTGAGCGTATCTATGCGCGATCCCAGCTTACGCACTAGCACCGAATACAGCCCCCACGTAATGGCTGCAAGTGCCAGCATCATATCGCCAAAAAATGTATCAGAAGAAAAATCTGCTGCTGCCGGATTAATGATGACTAGTACACCGGCAGTTGCCAACCCTACGGCGATGATGCGCAGTAACGTAAGGCGTTCTCGCAGAATAATGGCTGCAAACAGTAGGATGAATGCTGGCGAAGCTGAGGTGATCAATGCCCCGTTCACGGCGGTAGAACGATCTGTCCCTACAAACTGCGCTCCAAGGCTAATTCCGAAGCCAAGAAGGCCAACCAGCAGTACGGGTACAATTTCTTTCTTTAACGGCAGCAATGATCGCTTTGTAAGGGAAAGGATTACTCCGAGTACTAAGATGGAAATTAGTAGCCGAAGCGTTAATAGGGCAAAAGGGGGAATAACCGGAAGCACGAGATCGGAAACGACATACATGCCTCCCCAGATACTCGCTGCGCCTAGCCCAAAGATTGCGCCTCGCACAGATGCTGACATTCAAATTCCTCAAAAATCGAACATAGTTAATCGCTTATTGAACCATGATTTCGCGGTATCGGTTCAGAAAATGGCAGTATTTGTGACTGTCAACAATCTCCACGTTTGTTTTTTCAAACGGAACGCTGCCACTAGGATAGATATTGACCGTTTGTGTAGGGAAAATCTAGATCAAGATTGGCACTATTGACAATTTTTGATGTAATTTTTTTGAAATACTTGTAATGGGTTTCTAGGCGCGATATATTGAAATTGGCCTTAACAAATTTTTGGAGATTGGGAATATGAAGCTGAACAAAGTTACTGCATTACTCGGTTCGGCTGCACTAGCGACTGCGCTGAGTGTCTCGCTAGCTGCTGCCCAGGATGGCGACAACGTCATTCGTATTGCCTCGCAGACCCCCCTATCTGGCCCTCAGTCAGTACTGGGTGTTTCGATGAGCAATGCCGTTCGCCTAGCTGTTGATCAACTGAGCCAGCCGTTGGTTGATCTGGGTTACACCGTTGAATATGTTCCGTTTGACGATCAAGCAACCCCTGAAGTTGGTGTTTCAAATGCGCAGCAAATTGTGGCAGATCCGAGTATTCTCGCGGTGATTGGTCACTTGAACAGCGGTGTGGCAATTCCCTCATCAGAAGTTTACAACGAATATAATCTGGTGATGATTTCGCCTGCAAACACCAACCCCGCAATTACTGATCGTGGCTATGCCACCGTGAACCGTGTTTGCGGCCGTGACGACCTGCAAGGCCCCACCGGCGCGAATTTCGCTAACGAGCGTGGTGTCACCTCGGTTTATATCCTCCATGACACGACCGCATACGGTCAGGGTGTGGCGGACTACTTCCAGCGTGAAGCAGAAGCCCTGGGCATCACCGTTCTCGGTTTTGAAGGCACCGAAGAAGTGTCAAACTTTGATGCGATCATTCAGCCAATTATCGCTCAGTCGCCTGACCTGATTTACTTCGGCGGCATTTACAGCCAGTCTGCAGTGTTCCTTGCGCAGGCGCGCGCAGCCGGTTATGAGGGACTGTTCATGGGGCCGGATGGCACCGACAGCACCGAATTTGCGGCAATTGCTGGTGATGCGGCTGTTGGCACACTGTACACTACAGTTGCAGGCCCGGCCAGCATTTACCCGAACGCCGCCCAGTTTATTGAAGACTACACCGAAGTTTTCGGTGAGGCACCGCAGCCGTTTGCTGCTCAGTCCTATGACTCGACGGCAATTGCCATTCAGGCGCTTCAGGCAGCGATTGAATCCACCGGTGGTTTGCCCAGCCGTGCGGACGTATCTGCTGCAGTTCGCGCAACTGCTGACTATGACGGCTTGACTGGCATGGTTACATTTGATGCCAACGGTGATCCTGAAATCGGTTTGTACTTCGTGATCGAGGTCCTCTCAGGTGATCCGGAAGAGTGGAGCAATAACGAAGTTATCGCCACGCTCGAAATCCCGTCACCGTTGACCGCGGCTGCGATGGCAGAAGCAACTCCGGCGTCGTAAGTTTTACTGATTGATTTTTGCGGTGAGGCTGTGTGCTGATCTGAAGGGATTGGTATACAGCCCACCGCTTATTTTTTGTTGGCTCGGAGCACACTCTTTATGACTTCTGAATCGCTGACTCCTCGGAGAGGCGGATTACTTGACCCGCTGATCCAATCTGAAGCCTGGCAGAGCTTTTCGCATACGGGCTTGTATCGCTTTCTCATTTTTCCACTCGGGCAAATTCTCGTTTTTATCGTAGGCGCAACTTTACTGTTAACAGTGGTTGCCTACTTGGTAGCGTTGATCATCCCCGAACCGCGACCCAATATTATTTTGGCGGATCAGATTAGCCGCCAGCTTCCCGGTATGGTTATCAGCGGGATTAGTATCGGCTTTGTGTACGCGATGGTGGCGCTGGGCTACACATTGGTTTACGGCGTCTTGAAATTCATCAATTTTGCACACAGCGAAATTTTCATGTTTGGCTCTGTTATTGGCTTCGCCTTCATGAATTTTCTGTCTTCGATGGGTGTGCTTCAGTATTGGAATCCGATCGCGCTAGTCGTTGCTACGGTCGTGGTTTCCGGTTTTGCAAGCGGCATTCTGGCGGTGTTTATCGAACGTGTTGCCTACAAGCCGTTGAGAAAGGCACCGCGTTTAGTCCCCCTTATTACTGCGATCGGTATCTCTTTCATCTTGCAAGACGTTGTTCGCGCGATAGCATCTGTTACCATCAATGACTTTAACCTGACCTATCCAACGCGAAATATCGCGTTTTTTCAAAACCCTATTCTGGCTGTGATTGGCCCCAATGAAGTCCGTATTCGGACCACTTCAATCATTATTGTGATTGCTGCCGTGATTATGCTTTTGGCCTTGAATTACTTCGTAAATGGCACAAAAGCAGGGCGCGGCATTCGGGCGATTTCGATGGATCAGGCTACCTCTGGCCTGATGGGCATCCCTGTAAACTTGATGATTTCACTCACCTTCTTCATCGGTGGGGCATTCGGCGGCGCTGCGGGTGCGCTGTTTGGGCTGAATGTGGGCAATGTCACGCCGTACATCGGGTTTATACCAGGACTCAAAGCATTTACAGCCGCGGTTCTCGGCGGCATTGGCAATATCACTGGCGCGCTGCTTGGCGGGCTGTTGATTGGTATGATCGAGTCTTTTTTGAACGGGCTGCTACCCTATTTTCCTGCAATTGGTATCCGCTATACAGACATTATTACGTTTGGAATCTTGATCGCCGTGCTTATTTTCCGCCCTAGCGGTTTGCTTGGCGAACGTGTGGATGAGAAGGTGTAGGGGATATGACAACTGCTACTGCATTTGCCCCTGTAAAAACTGGATGGCGCGAAATGTTAAATCGCCCCATCGTAGCTGTGGCTTTTGGCCTACTCTATGTTGCCGCAGCGGTCTTGTTAGTATCTTTGCTTGATCGCCGCAGCATGTGGTATCCGTTGACGTCGCTTATCGCTGCGCCAATCTTTCTGATCAGCCCTCTGGTCGTTGTCTCCCTTAATATGCCGCGTATTACCAAAATTGTGCTGCTGGTGGTGATGTTTGCGGTGGTGATGCCGATTGTGGGGGTTTCTAACCCGCCATTTCTGGAGTTGGCCGTTCAGATTTCTATCTTCGCGGGGTTGGCTCTCGGTTTGAATATCGTGGTTGGTTTTGCTGGGCTGCTTGATCTTGGCTATGTCGCCTTTTTTGCTGTGGGCGCATATTTATGGGGCATGGCAACATCGCCTTCAAACACGATCTTCACCGAAAATGCATGGACGGTGAGTAATTGGGTTTCTGCTAATCCCGATTTGTCGCCGCTGGCGGCCACATTTGTGGGCTTCGTTCAAAGCGGCGCATTTTTCCTAGCGATGTTTGTTGCCATTGCGGCTGCGGCTGTGGTCGGTATATTGCTTGGTTTGCCAGTACTGAGGCTGCGCGGTGACTACCTGGCTATCGTCACGCTCGGTTTTGGTGAAGTGATCCGAATATTTGCCCGTAACCTTGATGCGCCAATAAATTTCACGGCTGGAGCGCAGGGATTACGGAATATTGGCGCGCCGCCTTTGCCAGGTTTCTACGTGGGTTTCACGCAAAGCATAGCCAGTGCCTTAGGTTTGCGTATAGATAACCCTGAGGCGTTGGCTAAACAACTTCTGTTCTACACCATTGGCTTGCTTTTGATATTTGTGATTGTCCTCGTGTGCCTTCGCTTGAAGGATTCGGTGATCGGCCGCGCTTGGACGGCTATTCGTGAGGATGAGATTGCTGCAATTGCTATGGGTGTCCCGCTGGTAAAGATGAAATTGCTGGCATTTGCCAGCGGCGCGGCATTCGCGGGGGCTATTGGCGTGCTGTATGCATCGAAACAAACATTTATAGATCCCCAAAGCTTTATTCTGTTGCAGTCTATCACCATTCTGGCGATGGTGATTGTCGGTGGAATGGGCAATGTTAAAGGGGTGATTCTCGGCGCAATGATTATCACGATAGTTGAACTGCATACGCTGCCAAATCTCTCGTTGCAGTTGAATGCGCTGCGTACAGCGGGGTTGGTGAATATTCCCACTCAGCTAGACCCGGCAAAATACCAACCGTTAGTGTTCGGGTTGGTGCTGGTGCTGATGATGCTGTTCCGTCCGGCGGGTTTGCTCCCTGAGAAAAGCCGCAAACTTGAGTTGATGGAACAGAATGAAATTGATGATCCGCCCACAGAGGAACCGCTGATCGATGCGGTACTCGTGGACGAATCTGTGCCTCAGGAGTGAGACAACATGCTGCTTGAAGTGACTAACCTTGTCAAATCCTTCGGAGGTATTCGCGCGGTGCGCGATGTGAGTATTGGGATTCCTGAAGGGAGTCTCAGCTCGATTATTGGCCCGAATGGCGCCGGGAAGACGACTTTCTTCAACTTGCTGACGGGCATCTATAAGCCAGACGAGGGGACTGTCAATTTTGATGGACGTTCACTGATTGGTTTGCGCCCGGATCAAGTGAATAAAGCCGGTATTGCCCGAACATTTCAAAGCATTCGGCTGTTCGGCAATATGACGGTGATTGAGAATATCATGGTGGGCATGCATTCCCGTCTGGATATTTCGCTGCGGCATACGCTTTTGCGGACGCGGCGCTTTAAGAGACAGGAACAGCTCGTTCATGAAAAATCTGGAATGCTGTTGAGATTTGTTGGTTTAACCGGGAAGGGCGATGAACTGAGTAAGAATCTTCCTTATGGAGACCAGCGTCGCATTGAGATTGCGCGGGCGCTCGCCAGCGATCCGAAGTTGATTTTACTGGACGAACCGACGGCAGGTATGAACCCTCAAGAAAGCGCCGATGCCATGAGTCTATTCCGAAAGATTCGTGATGAACTCGGAGTTACGGTGGTCTTGATCGAGCATGATATGCGGGTGGTGATGGGTATCAGCGAGCATATTAATGTGCTTGACTACGGGCAGAAAATTGCTGAAGGCACGCCTGAAGAAATCCGAACTAATCCCCGTGTTGTTGAGGCCTACCTTGGAAGACGCGCCGTGGGCGGAAAGGCCGACAATGACAGTGCTGCTTGAACTTACTCAGGTACATACCTATTACGGTCATATCCATGCGCTGAAGGGGTTGAATCTTCGCGTCGATCAGGGGGAAATTGTGACTCTGGTAGGGGCGAATGGCGCGGGTAAAACAACCACGCTGAAGACGATTAGCGGCGTAACCCGCCCCAAGCGGGGAAGGGTGAAGTTTAACGCACGGGATATTACGGATATGCCGCCGCACCTTATTGCGAAACAAGGCATCGCCCATGTGCCGGAAGGCCGGCGAATTTTTCCGCTGCTATCGGTACGTGAGAATCTTGAAGTTGGCGCGTGGAGCGTAAAAGGGAGCAGCGGCGTTATTAACGACCGGATGAACCAGATGTTTGATATGTTTCCGCGATTGAAGGAGCGTATTAATCAAAAAGGCGGCACGCTTTCCGGCGGTGAACAGCAAATGTTGGCGATGGCGCGGGCGTTGATGATGGCACCATCGGTGCTGCTGCTTGATGAGCCTTCGATGGGGCTTGCGCCGGTACTGGTTGAAGGCATTTTTGATATTGTGAAGCGTATCAATGAGGCCGGCAATACAGTTTTGTTGGTTGAGCAGAATGCGTTGATGGCGTTGGAAGTAGCCCACCGTGGTTATGTGCTGCAAACGGGTGAAATTGTATTGGAAGATACCGGATCAGCCCTATTAAAAAATGAGCTTGTTCGGAAGGCCTATCTGGGCGAGATGTAGCGAACAGCGGATGTTAGTTTGGGGAAGGGCGAGCATACACTCGCCCTTTTTGCTGCCTGATGGTCTTATACAGATCTGGAAGGGTTTGCTTATCTACGGCACAATAGAGCGTCAATGGCTCAAGCTATAGTGCGGAGAACATTTCAGAATGTCGAACATACGTGTGCTGGTGTGGAACGAAGGCCAGCACGAGAAAAAACATGAAGTAGTACAGAAAGTTTACCCGCAAGGAATTCACGGCGCGATTGCCGAAGGGCTGCAAGAGGCTGGTTACGCCGTACAGACGGCAACCCTTGATCAACCGGAACACGGCTTAAGCGAAGCCGCCCTCAATCAAACGGATGTCCTGATTTGGTGGGCGCATATTGCCCATGATCAGGTGGATGATGCAGTTGTTGATCGCGTGCACAAACGTGTACTTGGCGGCATGGGTTTGATTGTGCTCCATTCGGGGCATTTCTCAAAAATCTTCAAGCGTATTATGGGTACCAGCGGTAATTTGAAATGGCGTGAGATTGGTGAAAAGGAACGCCTCTGGGTGGTGAACGCGGCGCATCCGATTGCCGATGGTCTGGATGATCATTTTGAGCTTCAGCATGAGGAAATGTACGGCGAGCCATTTGGTATTCCGGAGCCTGATTCGCTGGTTTTTGTCAGCTGGTTTGCTGGGGGCGAAGTATTTCGCAGTGGCTGCTGCTGGTATCGTGACCAGGGCAAAGTGTTCTATTTCCGCCCCGGCCATGAAACACACCCAACCTATTACGATCCAAATGTGCGGAAAGTGTTGGCGAATGCAGTACGTTGGGCAGCACCAACCAATGGCCCGAAGGTCACAGTTGCTAACCGGCGCGAACCTTTAGAAATACTCTAAGGTGAGGTAATGACTAAACTTGTACTCATTGTTTGCGATGCGCTGCGTGATGATGTTGCGGCCGCACAGATGGGCTATCTAGAACATCTGGTTGAGCAAAATATTGCAAGCCGCTACACTGTGGTTGCGCAGATGCCGACCATGTCGCGCCCCAACTATGAAACGATCCATACGGGTGTGCCAAGCAGTGTGCACGGTATAACCAGTAATTACGAGATTCGCCCCTCAAAAATGCCAAATCTTTTCTCGCTGGCACGTGAGCGGAATTTGACGACGGCGGCTTCGGCGTTTTACTGGTATTCAGAGCTTTATAATGGCACAGTACCTTATGATCCAGTGATACATCATGAAGTTGATGACGAAACGTTGAACATTCAACATGGGCGTTTCTATGGCGTGCCGGCTTTGCATACGGCTCAGCCTGATGTTGAGGTGTTTAGCGCAGGCGCGATGTTGGCATATCGTTTTCAGCCGGATTATCTGTTGATTCACCCGATGCAAGCAGATGATATTGGAGAAACATATGGTGGCGATTCTGTGCAATACCGGCGTACCGTAATTGCACAGGATGCGATTATTGCTAATCTGCTGACCCGCCTACAGCCCGCCGGATATAACGTCATTGTGACTTCTGATCATGGTATGAGTGACGATCCGTCTACTCACGGCGGCTCACTGCCCGAAGTGCGCCATGTTCCGCTTTATTACATTCCAACAAGCGGCGGGGGATTGGGGAATACGGGGCAGAAGGTGTCGCAGCTTCAGCTTGCGCCCACGATTTGCAACCTTTTGAATATTCCTATTCCAAATACGATGGCAGCGCCGCCGCTAGCGTTTTGAGAGACGGAAGCCGATACATGGAATCACTAGATCTATTACTTGAAGCTGCGCTTGATTTATCGTGGAAAGCCGGGCGGATCACGCTGGGATATTTCCAGAGTGGAGTCGAAGTTGAACGCAAGCAGGATCACACGCCGGTAACCATTGCTGATAAATCGGCTGAGAAATTCCTCGTGGATTCCTTGAGCAGAATTTTCCCCGATCACGGTTTAATTGGGGAAGAATTTGGCGCACAGCGAACACATGAGCGTTACTGTTGGGTGATTGACCCGATAGACGGCACTAAATCATTCATTCACGGCGTGCCAATTTATGGCTGCTTGTTGGCGCTCATTGATCGGAGCGCGCCGCCTGATCAGAGTACATTGGTCGGTGTTGCGCATTTTCCTGCGCTCAATGAAACGGTATATGCGGCGCGAGGTGGCGGCTGTTACTGGAACGGACGTAGGGCGAAAGTGTCAGAGGTGGATTCGCTGAACGGCGCAACTTTACTGTGCAGCGAACTTACCCATTATGATCAGCACGAGTACGCATTTGAGGCGCTGGTTGCGCGAACTGGTATTCAGCGGACGTGGGGAGACTCTTATGGCTATGCGCTTGTGGCGACAGGGCGCGCCGAGATCATGCTCGATCCGAAAATGCATCTCTGGGATTGCGCCCCCTTTGGCGTTATTCTGCCTGAGGCAGGCGGGACTTTTACAGACTGGGCAGGGATCAACACCATTGATGCCGGAGAATCTATCGCTACTAACGGCATCCTCTATGATCCGGTATTTGCAGTGATCCGAACGGCGCAGCACGAATCATGAATGCACCTACGCCAGAACAAATTGAAACACTACTCAGCACCTCTGATCTGTTGAACAACTCCGGCACAACGCTAGTCACAACGCTGGTCATTGCGCTGGTATTGGGGAGCATCGCCGTGGGGCTGCTGTTTCGGGATTGGTCGCAGAATCGCAGGAGAAACTGGCCTGCGTTCGGGGCAATTGCGCTCGGAATCGTGCTCATGATCGCCGGTAACGTTCTTTACGGAGCAGCTGGCCGCATTATCGCGATTGAGATCAATACGCCGCGTGTGTGGGTGGGTACAGAGTATGAAGCATTATCAAATCAAGTGAAAATGATGGCTGGATCAAGCGGTGGCTGGGGTGTTATTGGCCTGACCGCCGGAATGCTCTTCATCCTGCTAGGCGTTATTGGCATCGTCAGAAATTTTTTGCTGCGTCACCGTAGTGCTTCACCAGAGGCATCAGCGACGATGCCCCTGAGAGATAGGTTTGAATAGCGATTAAGATCTGGCCGTCGCTTCAGCTGTCACTTCGGCGGTACTTTCCATCGTCGCTTCAGGCTCGATGGTTGTTTCAATAGTCATCTCAACTGTAGCTTCTGGGGTAACCTCTGGAGTCGCTTCAATGGTGGGTTCAGCAGTGGGGCGAAGCGTTGGAAGTGGTGCTTGCTCAACGGGTTGGCACGCGGCGGCGATGAGCGCAAGACCTAAAGCAGCAGCAAGAATTTTAATGCGCATGAGCAATACCTTTCAGATAGGTTAACTGTGCTGATGACGAATACCCCGAATTCTAACGGGGGCTTGCCGGAATTATATCAGCCAACTGGCGCATATCGAGGCTCGGTAGGAAGAATTTATGGCTCTAGTTGAAACCCCGCTGCCATCGAAATGGCAAATATGGTACCGTGCTGCGCGCCCGCGCACGCTCACGGCAACTTATGTTCCATTGGCGCTTGCAGGCGTGATTGCGCTGGATCAGCGTGTATTTGATCTGCCGAAATTCATCCTTTCCTTGATCGCGGCAGTTCTGCTGCAAGTTTCAGCGAATCTGATCAATGAATACTATGACTTTAAACGTGGCGCTGAAGATCAGAAACAAGCAGGACAAGGCATGATCCTCAAAAATGCTTTGTTATCCCCGCGAGAAATACTTGTTTCCGCAGTTATAACCGTCGTGGCTGGAGCAGCAATCGGCCTGTTTCTGTTATTTCATTCTGGAATCTGGTTATTGTTGATCGGCCTTGGGGGCGTGCTGGTTGTTATTACCTATACGGCAGGCCCATACCCGCTAGCCTACCATGGGCTGGGCGAAGTTGCGGTCTTTATTTTCATGGGGCCGCTGATGATTCTTGGCGCATATTATGTGATGGCCGTCCGGCTCGATTGGACTCCGGTGCTTGTGGGCTTTCCAGTGGGGCTGATGGTGGCAGCTATTCTGCATGCCAACAATGTGCGGGATATTGAGTCTGATGCAGCTGTAAACAAACGGACGCTGGCCGTCATGCTTGGCCCACGCGCGGCGCGTATCGAGTATGCGGCGCTGGTTGGCGGGGCATATACTGCCGTTGCGCTGCTTATCCTTGTTGGCGTAATACCGATCACAGCAGCTGTTGTATTGGTCACTCTTCCAGAGGCGCTGCGTTTAATCCGGCTTGTGACCGAAAATACCGATCCGCAGCTGCTGCATCAGGCGCAAGGACGCACGGCGCGTTTGCATGGTGCATTTGGCCTGTGGTTGGCTATAGGCTGGCTGGTGTGGCTGTTGATTGACCGCCTAATCGCTGGCTGATCCAGGGCAATCGCTTCAAACTTGAGAGATGAGGTGAAGTAAGAAGTCGTTGTCCATAGCAGCACGGAAACGTTTTTGGCGAAGACTGCCTTTGGATGTGTCCTGTTTGAGCAGGTTGAGGGCAACGGAGCGCAGTACCGCCATGTTCTCAGCACTCTCCTCGTTACGAATACGAGAATGGTCTTCGCTGAAGGTGACATCCATCACCCAATGAAAACTGTTCT
>DAOTUZ010000077.1:0-1665 GCA_034437295.1 Anaerolineae bacterium
TGTGCTGTTGATCGCGCTCACCGAACGCGGCGTGTGTGCCGTTGGGCTGTATGCAGATAATGCGGCGGCGGTAGAGGCGCTGATCCGTGAATACCCCCGCGCAGAAATCGAGCAGGATCAGGCGTTAGCTTCATTGGCGCAGGCGATCATCGCTCACATTGATAGCGGTGCGCCGCTACCTGATCTGGCATGGGATGTTCAGGCGACGGCCTTTCAGTGGAAAGTTTGGCGGGCGCTGATCAAAATTCCACGCGGCGAAACCCGTAGCTATAGCGAAGTCGCCCAGGCCATCGGCTCACCTACGGCGACGCGGGCGGTTGCGGCGGCCTGTGGCAGCAATAAACTGGCGCTGATCATCCCCTGTCATCGCGTAATCGGCAGTTCTGGAGAACTGCGCGGCTATAAATGGGGCATCGAGCGCAAGCGCGAACTGCTGGCGAGCGAAAAAGCGTAAGCAGAATACGAAGGGGCGCAGCCAACTGCGCCTCTTTTTATTTCGCGCCGCAGAAAATTCATGCCACAATAGGCTCATACAAATGTTGCTTAGAAAGGACTCTTTTTATGTCTGAAGTGGTGATTATTGATGCGGTACGCACGCCGGTAGGCAGAAGAAATGGCATGTTTCGCGCCACACATCCGGTCAAATTGGGATCGGCGGCGCTGTGCGAACTGTTAGCGCGCGCAAATTTAGATACCACGAAAATTGATCATGTGCTGCTGGGCTGCGTGTCGCAGGTCAGCGAACAAACCTTCAATCTGGCGCGGAATGTCGTATTGGATGCTGGTTTGCCCATCGAAATTCCGGCGACGACATTAGATTTTCAGTGTGGCAGCAGCCAGCAGGCCGTACATTTGGCCGCGGCGATGATCGCCAGCGGGCAGGCTGATATCGTTATTGCCGGCGGCGTCGAAAATATGTCTCGCGTGCCGATGGGCAGCAGCCTTGTCAACGGCAATCCCTTCACTCCCGATATGATGAATGCCTATAACTTAGTTCCGCAGGGCATCTCATCGGACGAAATCGCGCAAAAATGGGGTGTTAGCCGCGCCGAAGTAGATGAAATTGGCTATAGCAGTCACATCAAGGCGGCGCAGGCGCAGGCAAATGGCTGGTTTGACCGCGAAACTTTCGCCCTAGCAGGCGTGGATGATGAAAATAATCTGGTTGAAGTCAGCCGTGATCAGGGGGTGCGCGCCAACGCCAATCTGGAGAAGATGGCGACTCTACAGCCGGCTTTTTCTCCAGATGGCGTGACTACCGCTGGGAACAGCAGCCAGATCAGCGATGGCGCGGCGGCAGTATTACTGACTACCCCTGAAAAGGCGGCTAAATTGGGGTTGAAACCGCGCGCGCGCATCGTCTCTGCGGTCACCGTTGGCAGCGATCCACATCTGATGCTGACCGGGCCAATTTCAGCGACGCGCAAGGTGCTGGCTAAGGCTGGCATGTCGCTGGATCAAATTGACTTATTTGAAGTGAACGAAGCATTTGCCAGCGTGATCGGCATGTGGAAGCGCGAAATTGGCGCGGATATGGCGAAAGTGAATATACACGGCGGGGCAATCGCCATCGGGCATCCATTAGGCGCAAGTGGTGCGCGGCTGATGACGACTCTGATCCACGCGCTGGAAACCCACGATAAGCAGTTTGGGCTGCAAACCATG
>DAOTUZ010000078.1:0-17638 GCA_034437295.1 Anaerolineae bacterium
TGTGCCGGTGAAGCGATCATCCTGCCCCGCATTATCCGTCAGCAGCGGCTCGCCAGAGCTAAGCACCTGATTGATGATCGTGTTGCTCACCTTGAAATCTTCGCGTGCTAGCTGTTCACGGTCAATGCCCCGCGCAATCCGAAATTCAATTTCGCCAGTGTCTGCGCTCTTCAGCAGGATGAAACCACGTTCCGCGCCAGTGAGCTGCACCACTGTATCCATCACTTGGCTAAGCACGGTATCCACGTCCAGCGAAGAATTGATCAGCGCTGTTGTTCCTGCTAGCGCCCGAAGCTGTCGTAGTTCAATCTGCATCGCCGTCAGAGGTACGGTCAGGGCGTCCAACTGCTTTTGTACTTTTTTGAGCGTATTCAATGCGCCAGAGGGTAAGCCCATTCCTTTAGAATTTAGGAAGTGAGTATGTTCCTTCAGAACGCTGTTATAAGCATCCAGCGTTTGTGCCAGCTCGCGCAGTTGTTCCTGCGCCGATCGCGTCTGCGTGATCTTGTGGATGCGGCTGGTATGATCAAGCATTGAACGCCTCGAACAGCTCGGTTTGTTCCTGCCTGCCCCGTGCTTGAAGCGGCTCGCGCCAATCAAAGCGCATGTGCTTTAGCGCCGGAGAAGTTGCCTGAATATGATGCAAAGTGTCACCGGTGATCAGCACTTGTCCTAGGCTGCAGGTTTCATGGATGCGTTTGGCAAGGTTGATAGTATCACCAATTGCGGTGAAACTGCGCCGCCGCAGGCTGCCCACGTTGCCTAGCGTCGCCACGCCCGTATGCACCGCGATAGTGTATTCTGGTAAATCTGGATCGTGATGCAGCTTTTCTGCAAGCGAAGCGAAGGCTTCCTTCAGCGAAAGCGCCATCTCTACCGCATGCCGGGCATGATACAAATCGGGGTTCAACTGGGTATTGAACAGGATCATAATCTCGTTGCCCAGATATTTATCTAGCACTCCCTGCGCCTGATGTACCACCTGCGTCGCAGTTTGCAAATAGACGTTCAGCAGATCCATGCGTTCTTGTGGGCGCAGCGTTACCGGAAAATTTGCCCACTGGCAGGCGGTCATGAACACGCAGGTCACTTCCCTGCGTTCGCCGCCCATCGCTAGATCAGCAATCTGGTGAATGTTATCCATCAATCCCGGCGGCAGATAGCGGGTCATCAGCCCTAATGTTTCTTCACGCTCGCGCTCGCTGGTCAGGTCGTCCATCACCATCGCCGCGCCCTGTGTTTCACCATCGGCGTTCTTCAGCGGGCTGATCCGTAGGTTCAAAACTACGCGCCCCCGCCCCGAAACTTCCGCCTGTGCCTCTAGCATCGCGCTGGTTCCGGTATCCGCTGCCGCCTTAATCTGTGCATCTAAATCTTCGCGTAGTTTCGGCAGCACATCCTGTAATGCCGCGCCAACTGCCGCTTCCGGGGTTGTGCGTAAAATTTCGCCAGCTGCGCGGTTGAATAGGGAAACTTTGCCGCTGTGCGTGGTTGTGATGACCCCGCTGTCTATTGAGGTGAATACATTTTCGATGATGGCGCGTGCGCGGGTAATTTCGATCAGGGTTTGCTGCACCTGCTGGTAAAGCATTGCATTTTCAATCGCCACTGCCGCCTGATTGGCGAAAGCCGTCAGCAGGTTCAACTCGCGTTCGCTGAACACTGCCTGCCGGAATTTGTTGTCTACATAAATTGCGCCGTCTACCCGCCCGGCGCTGCCAGCCCGATCCCGAAACAGCAGCGGCACGCACATGATTGAGCGCAGCACGAATTTAGCGACGGTATCGCTGCCCGAAAGCCGCGCATCCTCCATCGCATTATCCGTTTGGATTGGCTTACCACTGGCGATCACGTCGCGTAAGATGGTTCGGCTAACCTCATCTTCGCGTAACTCGGCGTCATTCAGGCCGCGCGAAATCCGAAATTCGAGGCGGTTGGTCTGGCGGTTGACCAGCAAAATGAAGCCGCGCTCAGCGCCGGTCAGGTTGATCAGCTCGTCCATCGCTGAAGCCAGCACCCTATCAACGTCCAACGATGAATTCACCAGCACCGAGGTTTTCGCAAGCGCGCGTAACTGCCCGACCTCAATTTCATCGGTACCAAGCAGAATCTCTAAGCCGGTTAGTTCGGTTTCCAAAGCTTTTAGCGTGGTAATGCTGCCTTCGGGCAGATGAATATTTCGCCTGCTGGCGATGTTTTCGTGGCGAACCAGCGCCTCAGCCATCTGCGAGATTTGTTCCCGCAGCGCTCGCAAGGTGGAAACAGGCAGCGCACTTGTGTCAATGGTCATAGAAGAATTAGATCAACTGTTTGAAAGTATTCTTCATGATTATACACAGCGTGTGTGTTGGTTCACGATTAAGAGAATGTGTGGGATTACGGGCGCTTAAATGAATCTCAGCGCGTGCGTGATACTCCATAAATAAAAACAGGGATACCTAAGTATCCCTGTCATCGTCTTAAAGTTGGCGGTCTAGCCACGCCCGACGTATGAGCCGTCGCGGGTATCCACTTCGATAACATCGCCTTCATTGATGAACAGCGGCACCACCACCGAAAGCCCGCTTTCGGTCAGCACGCGCTTCGTCACATTGCCGGCGGTGTTGCCCACCACTGCTACTTCCGCTTCCTTGATGGTGTAGCTCACTGTTGTCGGGAAAACGTAGTCAATTGCCCGGCCATTGTACAGGCGCAGTTGAATTTGCATTGCGTCTTTCAGATAGTGAATTTCTTCATCAAACAGGCTCACCGGTACTTCATACTGCTCATAGGTGGCCGTGTTCATGAAGTGCAGGGTATCACCGTCGGCATACAGATATTCAACATTTTCAGCTTCCACATAGATATCTTCGAGCTTCTCTTCTGCGCCGAAAATTTTCTTGTTGGTGCTGCCAGTTTCAATATCTTGTAATGTTGCGGTCATTGTCGCTGTGCCGCGGCCCGGCTTGTTGTAAACGGTGTTGGTCACCCGAAGCAGCCGCCCATCCAAACGGATCGTCACGCCGCGCTTCAAATCTCCCGCCAAAATCATGGGTTTCAGACCTCAAATATAGTGCTTATCTGAGGGGCATTATACAGGAATAAGATGTGAATTCTAGACCGATACGCCGCCACTACGCATTTATCCCTCTACTTTCGCTCTGGAAATGATGCGACAGCCCCCCCTGTAAAAACATAGCGCGAACATCGGCATTAAATTCGCTATAATGACGAAAGCAACCAACGCACCCGACGCGGTACTAGGGGAGAATGATGTCGCATCCGCAGCAGCTTTCAACCATTGCTTTTCGACGAGATGACATTCAGCAAATGCTGCAAGCGCGCTCAAGCGAAGTCCTCGTTCGATTTGTCCACATCAGCGATACCCACATCAGCGCAGACCCCGCCTACAGCCACGCTGAAGCCGATTATAGGCCGATGGATGGCGCCCGCGAAGTTGTCCGTCAAATTAACGCGCTGCCTTTCCAGCCTGATTTTGTGCTGCACAGCGGCGATGTCGCTTATGATCCCGACGATTCCGCTTATGTGGCTGCCCGTGAAATTCTCAGCGAGATACGCTATCCCGTACACTACCTGATGGGCAACCATGATGAGCGCAGCGGTTTTCAGCGTATCCTCTTAGGGCAGGCCGAAACCACACCCAAGCATCATTACCAATTCGAGGTCAACGGCGTGCAGTTTGTAGTGCTAGATAGCAACGCCCCCGCGCCATTTGCCGGCGGCGCATTGGGCAAAATTCAGATGGAATGGCTGCGCGAAATTTGTAATGCCCCGGACAGCCGCCCGCTGGCCGTCTTTGTGCATCACAATGCTGTTTCCATTGGTTCGCCGTTCTGGGATGATTTCATGCGTATGGTAGATGGCGAGCAGTTTCATGCTGCGCTGCTTCCCGCCGTGAAGCGACTGCGTGGTGTGTTTTTCGGGCATGTGCATCAGGCCACTGAAACCTACCGCGAAGGGATCTTGTATTCTTCGGCGCCAAGCACGTGGTATCAACTACACTGCTATCCGGGGCAGAGCGGTATTTCGCAGGATGAAGGCTCAGACCCCGGCTTCAACGTGATCACTATCAGCGGTCAGCAAACATTCATCCGCCGCCATCGTTTTCACGTCCCCGAACACGGCACCAACCCGGTTCCTAGATCGGATAAATAGCCGCCATTCACTCGCCGCCAGATCGCCTTATTCCCATCGTTTTCATTGACAAGGGCAGGGGTGAGGAATTTACCTGTTTTTCCCCATCTCTTTTTAACGCTCATTTCGCCGCGCCCCGCCGCAGTTCTATAAATATTTCACCTATCATCGCCTTGAACGACTCCATATGCTGCGCTTGTGCCAGCACGCTTAACGGAATGTTCGGCTTGCGATCTGCGCGGTTCAGATCTAACTGCGCCCCGTCTGGCAGCATGGCGTTGATGGTTTTCAGCACCTTCAAGCGGCGTTCTGGCAGGTCAAAGGGTGGAAATTCAATGAAATATTGCAGCGGAATTTCTACTGCAGGCTGTTTTGGGAAGGCGCGCATCGAAAAGACCACTACCCCGCCTAGCCCTATTTCCACATGCGCGTGAAACGCCGGGTTGGTGCGCCCGCTGAAGCTAATATTATCGGCGTTGCTTTTCGCCCACTGGAAAACTTCGCGCGCTGTTCGGCTGTTTTCCGCCCCGCCGGGGAGCTGCTCCAGATATTTGAAGAAATTATGTCGGTTCGGATCCGGCGAGTTTTTCGATGTATCTTGCTGAATAATGACCTTTGGATCGGCAATCACCAGCTTTAGGCTGGTCAGCAGCTTCTTCATTGCTGGTGCGCGCCGCTTGCGAAAATTGCAGGCTTGCCGGGTCATCAGGTGCAAGCGCAGCGGCGTATCGTCAAACTGCGCTACGAACAGCGGCTTGTTTAGGTCACGCGCCATCAGCGTTTCCGCCTGCACCCATTCTGATGTTCGGGCGTTGGCGGTGTAAACCACCACCATCCCCGCGCAGCCATTCACGCCTTTTTCGATTTCGTCCAGCCATGTCGAGCTATCCGGAATCGACTCGATATCCACCCAGCAGCGATATCCAGCTTCTGTCAATTTGCTGACGATGTATCCGGTCTGCTTGTGATCTTTAGTGCTGTGGCTGATGAACAGATACGGCTGTTCCATGAAATCATCTTTCACGTGCGCGGCTCTTTTAGGTATTGTATTCGATCCGCGCTTTTCGGCCATGTTTAAGGCATACAGGGAGTGGGGAAATAGCAGGATATGACCTTGACCTCACCCCTGCTGCCCCCCGCGTGGCCTCCCCTCTAACCTATCCGTAGGGACAACGCATGCGTTGTCCGTTTTGGGGATATTTCTTGAACATAACCGAATTTCCCGCCCTCAAACCCGTCCGTAGGGGCGCAGCGCGCTACGCCCGTTCTTCAATCTTCCTTCCCCCTTCTGTGTGTGCGGTAGAGAACGGATTGAGGGGCGTGATCCCTCCATAATTCGGTAGTAGGCATCCGCAGCCCGTTTATGCGATAATCGCAGCCCACCCGTAAAAATACACGCCCACTCAAAGCAGTAGTCAGGAACACGCTGTTGAATCACCCCGCCGGCGAAACCCCTGAACATCGGCAGGCCAAAGCCGATATTGCCGCCGCCTGCGTCCGTGCCGGATATACCCCCATCATTGAAGCTGTCGCCCCCGGTTGGCGTGCCGACGTGCTGGCGCAGCCCCCCGCATCTTCACCGCTTGGCCGCATCGCCTTTGAGGTGCAGTGGAGCGGCCTCAGCCTTGAAGACTGCCTCATGCGCCAGGAACGCTACGCCGCCGACGGTGTGCGCGGGTGCTGGTTCTTCCGCCGCCCGCCGCGTGAATTGCTGCGTCGTTCCCCGCTAGCAGGCAGCGGCAAACGCTTGATCGCTCGTTCAGACTTACCGCTGTTTCAACTGCTGGGCGCGGCCAACCGTACCTTTCAGGTGGCGCTCAATAACCAGCGTTACAGTATGGAAGCCTTTGTCTATGCGCTGCTCACCCGTCAGATTCGCTTTTGTACGCACGCATCCGCCGGAGAAATCACGCTGCAAGCTGCGCTGATCACGCTGGAATGCCCCGGCTGCCGGAACATGATGACCCTCTGGCAAACGCGATCACAGGTCAGCGCGATCTGCGGCGTGCCGGTAGATGTACGCGATCCTGATCTGGAAGCGCGGCTCACTTTCCACCCGATGGTGATCGCCGCTGCTAATCAGGCCGTAAACCGGCGCGCACATCTGGCATCGGCGCAAAATGGCGTATTTGCCTGCCCACACTGCGGCAGAATTAGCGAGTCTGAGACGCTGCGTATGGCGCTGTATGGTTCCCATACGCTGGCGCAAGCCTACGCCACCGACGGCTTTCAGATCACTGTTTCATTAGATTCTGCCCTTCGTTTCCCCTTCGCCCACTGGTGTTTTCCTTCGGATGCCCATTTTTGCGACAGCTAATGGCTTAAATTCACGCAACCATTGGGCGCAGTTGGTGTTAAAATCTTTTAAAGAATGTTATCTGCTAGACTTTTCTCGTCCTAATAGAACTCTTTTGGAATTTGTCATGCTCACCCTCGAAATGATCTTCAGAATGCTGCTGGTTGTGCTGGCGAGTTATCTGATCGGCTCTATTCCTACGGGCTACCTGTTCGCCAGATCGCGTGGGGTGGATATTTTTAAGGTGGGCAGCGGCAATATGGGCGCTACCAATGTCGCCCGAATCGGCGGCATCGGTTGGGGGATTATTGTTTGGCTGATTGACTCCAGTAAAGGCATCGTCTCAATTTTGCTGGCGACGGCGGTGATCCTTCCGCAAGATAAAGTGCTGGCGACCATGCTCGCGGCGATTTTCTCAATCATCGGTCATAACTGGTCTATCTTCATCGGCCTGCTTACCGGAAAAATTCGCGGCGGCAAAGGCGCGGCCACTGCTTTTGGCACGCTGGTGATCATTATGCCGGTGTACGTTATCGCTGGAATGCTGCTTCTGGGCGGATTCATTATCGCCCGTACTCGTATCGTCTCGCTGGCGGTACTGGTCATGTTCTCGGCGGCGGCAGTCGCCATGATTGTGCTGCTAGGTTTGCAGCTTGCCCCTTGGCCGTACACAGTTGGTTCGCTGATCATTGTGGCGATTGTATTTTACCGCTTCCGCGACAACATCAAGCGCCTGCAAACCGGAACCGAACGCCGATTGGGCGACCCGGCGTAAGGCCCCTCATCCCCTAACCTTTTCTCTCAGCTTGCGGGGGAGAAGGGGAAGTACTGCGTGTTTTAGAATTTGTGGGGTGGTTCACAACCGCCCTTTTTGATTCCCCCATACCATAAATTAACCCCATTTTGACCGACTTATATAGAACAAATGACCTAATTCCACTATATACTTTGTTCCTTTCTTGTTACATAGCGGATAGGTTGTCCATGAACCACAACGATAAACTCACCCAAACCATCTATGAATTCATCAAAGCCTATATTGAAGCCTGCCGCAAATCGCCTTCTATCCGCGAAATTGGATCGGGCTGTTACATTAGCAACAGTACCGTCATGCGCCATCTCGATAAATTGGAAGCGCGTGGGCGCATCCAGCGCGAACCCAATCAGGCGCGCAGCATCGTTATCCCCGATAACTGATCCCTCTCCTGCCTTTTCCCCTATAACTCGCTTTCATCATCCCCTCAGTCGTGTACGGGCTGAGGAGATGATGAAGGGTAAAGTTCCCCCTCCTCCAAAATAGGTACAAATGTTCGAACAAATGTTCGTATTTGAAACAAATTCCTGTGCTAATTTGTTCCTATCAAATGATTCCGTTTATACGGGAAAGGATAGTAGCAATGGCAGCGAAAACTAAAACCGTCAAAGTGTGTGGTCGCCGGTCAAACGCCGACAGTCCGCAAAGCTGGTGGGTCGATACAGCTATCCTGGTAAACGCTGGAAATCAACTAACCATTGACGCGACTAATCCAGGTAGTGCTATCCAGACTTGGCCGGGTAGTACCGGTTGGACACCTACAGGTCACCCAACTGAGACTAATTGGCATGCAACGCTCGCATATATCACAAGTCAATTGGAAGTCAATAGCTTTGCGCTCATCGGCAAGATCGGACGTGATGGAGATGCATTTTACGTCGGCAATTCCTTAACGTTCACTCCAACGGTCTCGGGGACGTTGTTCCTAGCTTGTAATGATGGTGCGAACTTCCAGGATAACAATGGTTTCTGGAATGTTGATGTCACCTTTGAAGAGAACGTCCGACTCGCACCAACCGGTTACGGTACAGATACAATCTATGCAGATCGTATCAATACCTCCTTAGTTGATACTTGGGGAGTCATTTTGACTATCCAGACGGGATTCCCTACTCCTCCAGCGTGGGATTCTACAGCTGTGGCAAATGTAGTGGCGGCATGCTCGATTGTTAACAGCCGCTTGCAAGTCTACGCGGGACGCAGTTTCAAGGAGGTATTCGGTGGACTCGAGTTGCGGTTTTACCCAACTCTACCTGAAGTGTATGGAGTAACCACCAATGAGAACCTGATTCGTTTTGGTCAAGGGACGCGCAATACGGTCACTCGCCTTGATCAGCGTGGCTTTGGACGAATCAATGCGCCTAGCGGACTTGATTACTATCCATCAGACTATGGATTCTATGCCGTTGATAGTAGAGGTATCCAAAACACGGTTATCCATGAGCTTGGTCATGTACTCGATTTCCGTTCCAGCAGCGTTGACTCGACAGCGAATGATTTCGCACTCAAAGTCGTAAAAGGAACCAGTGTGCCGCCTATGGGGACGCCGCCGTATCCAGATGCTACTGACGATATAGGGACATTCTGGGAGAATAGCGATGCTAGTCCTTTTGGTGAACGGACTGCTGATCATTTCCTGAACTGGATTCGTAACAGCTATGTTGGTATCGAAGGTAAAATCGACGACTATGGTGAGGCCGTAACTGAGGAACAACAGCGCGCATCGGCGTTTTGGGTAGGTGGTATTGAATTCCAAGAGGACACCAGTCCTGGCATTGAGGGATTCTCAGACGAAGCAACTGGTGTTGCTGAAGGAGCCGTGGACTTGCTGCGAAGCTTGGGTACCGGAGACCCTAACCCCACTTGCTCGTAATAACACATAGCGTGACTTTCTGGTAACTAGCTATCTTGAGAGAGAATACTATGAAGATAGTATACTCTCTATTTCCTGAGAGGTTGAACTAATGGTCAACATACGAATCATTACTTGGATTGGTCTCTTGTTCTGTCTATATTTCGCATCTCCTGTCTCTGTACAAAGCCAATTGACTTTGAGCGTTCTAGAACTACGAGGAGATAGATACAACGTTACCTACAACTTTAATCGGGGGGAACAGAACTTGGTTTTCCCTGCCGAAGGTAGAATCGGACAAGTCGATCTTTCATCTGGTCAACGATTTACAGAGGAGACGGCGGATTTGCCATTTGAGATCACCGTCACTTTTGATCATGGCGGTGATATTTACATCACAGACTTTTCCGACGATCCGATAAGCATCACTCACACCGATACGTATGAAATGATCCCTGCTTGGTCGCCGGATGGCACACAAATCGCTTTCCTCTCCAGTGACTCCTACCGTACTTGGAATGAATCCCGTCTCATTGTCATTACGCTGGCAACAGGTGAATTGAGACCCTTAAGCGATGTGATGTTCTCATCAGAGACAACGCTTACCTGGTCACCAAATGGCCGATACATTGCGGCAACACTGGGCACGATCTTCATTGTAGATATCGAAAGCGGAGAAGCTTCGCGCCTTCCTATAGACTGTGGGACGTGTTCCGTGAACTGGCTACCGGATAGTTCAGGATTGATTTTTAGTTCGGGCGGCGAGCTTTTCAGCATCGATCTGGATGGAAATATCCTTCAGCAACTTACCAGTTCACCACCTAATGCCTCTCGTCCTGCATTATCACCTGTTTCCAACGAGGTGCTTTTCGCATCCAGTTATGAGGGTGTTCCGGGTCTTTACAGCGTGAACCTGGAAGATTTAACAATCAATCAGGTTGTGGCGTTACCCGGCTATGAATGGTTTCCTCACCTGTGGTCACCTAATGGTCAATATATTGCCATTGGCGTGTTCCCGGCTTTCCGCTCTGAGGTTGATGTTCCCGGTGGCGCTGATGTTTTTATCACCAACTCGGATGGCACTGGTATGCAAGCCATTACTGGCGACGGTCTTGACAGTCTCATCGGCTGGGCAAATGACAACCAGCATGTGATCTACTATGAAGGCGAGCCGGGCGGGGCAGGCGGCTCGTATTTCGCCGTAAATATATTTGATGGCACATATATCCGTTTGAGTGGCGAAATTATGGATAGGATGTGTTCTTATGCGAACTGCCGCAATTTCACTATTCGCCCGTGAGTAGCCGCCAATGAACATAGAGGGCGCGCCGATGGCGCGCCCCTACACCAATGCTTATTTCCTAAATCAAAATTTGCATCGGTGTTTCGAGAATTTTCTTCAACGCCTGCAAGAACTGCGCGCCTTCCGCGCCGTCACTCACGCGGTGATCTACGCTCACCGTCAGCTTCATGCGCTGGCCGATGCCCAACGTGCCATCTGGCTTCACAACCGGCACCTTCAAGGCCGAGGCCACCGCCAAAATGCCGGCTTCCGGCGGATTGATGATCGCCAAAAAGTGATCGACATCATACGCGCCAAGGTTGCTCACCGTGAATGTCGCGCCCTGAATGTCGTCTGGCTTCACTTTGCCATCTCGTGCGCGGGCAATCATTTCCTTGTTTGTCTGCGCCAATGTGCCTAAGGCCACTTTGTCAGTGTCCTTACTCACCACATTCATCAGGCCGCCGTTGGGCAGCGCAACCGCAATCGCAACGTTGATCCGCTTCTGCCGCACGATCTTATCGCCATAATAATGCGAGTTCATGTTTGGGAACTGCTTCAAGGCCAGCGCCGTTGCCTTCAGGATCATGTCGTTGACGGTGATCTTGCGCTCATCGGGCAGCCCTTCGTTCAACTGCTTGCGTAAAGCCAGCATCGCTTCTACGTCCACATCGGCGGTCACGTAGAAATGCGGCACCTGCTGCTTGCTTTCGACCATGCGATTGGCGATGCGCGTGCGAATTTTCGGCGTATCAATCACTTCGACATCTGCGCCTGAAGGGATCGTGCCATAATTCGGCGCGGCCACGCCTGCGGGGGCGGAAACGGCGGCTGCGGAAGCCGCGGGGGTATAGCTTTCCACATCGGCTTTGGTGATTCGTCCGCCGGGGCCGCTGCCTTTGACCTGCTTCAGGTCAACGCCTTTGGTCTGCGCGATCTTACGGGCAACCGGTGAAGCGCGCACGCCATCCGGTAAACGGCCATCATCTTCAGTGGGCGGGGCGCTTTCCTGCGCTGCTGCCTGTTTTCCTGTGCCATTTGAGGCGGCGGCTGCCGGCGCGGCTTCGGCTTTTGGGGCTGGTGCGGCGGTTGATTCGGCTGCGGGCTTTGCGGCTTCGCCAGCATCGCCAACATAGCCGATAGTTGCGCCCACCTTGAGCGTTGTGCCTACGTCGCCAATCAACTGGCTGATCACGCCGCTGATCGGGGATGGCACTTCAACCGTCGTCTTATCGGTCTCAATTTCAGCGATCACATCGCCTTCGTTGATGGTATCGCCTATCTGTTTCGTCCAGTTAAGCAGCGTGCCTTCTTCCATGCCCGAACCGAGGTCAGGCATCACGATTGCTTGCGCCATTACAGCACCTCTTTCACGGCCTGAACCACTTTAGCGGCGTTCGGCAGCGCCATCAATTCAATGTCGCGGGCATAGGGTAAGGGAACATCCATCGCTGAAACCCGTTTGACGGGGGCATCCATATAATCAAAGGCGGCTTCCTGAAGCTGCGCGGCAATTTCGCTGCCAAAGCTGTAATGCGGCAGCGATTCTTCAACTACAACGCAGCGGTTGGTCTTTTTGAAGCTTTCAAGGGTTTTGCTCATATCCAGCGGGCGCAGCCAGCGAATATCCACCACTTCCGCCTGAATATCTTCTTTAGCCAGTATTTCGGCGGCTTCCAGCGCCCATTCGACGCCGCGGCCATACGAGACAATCGTCACGTCATCGCCTTCACGTTTCACCGCCGATTCGCCAATCGGGATCAGGTATTCTTCGTCGGGAATCGGGCTTGGCTTAGAATATAAGGCGATCACTTCGGTGAACAGGATCGGGTTCTCATCGCGGATCGCCGCCTTGAGCATCCCTTTCGCATCATATGCATTCGACGGGCAGCCGACGATCAGGCCGGGAAAATGCGCCCAAATCGGTTCTGGCGTGTGGCTGTGGGTGGCGGTAGCCTGATTGCCCCAACCGGTGGCTGCGCGTACGACCAGCGGCACGGTAATTTGACCGTTGAACATATAGTGAATTTTGGCGGCATGGTTGATGATCGCGTCAAACGCCAGAAAGGCAAAATTGATGGTCATCATTTCAGCAACCGGGCGCAAACCAGCCATCGCCGCGCCGGTGGCTACGCCGGCAATAGCCATCTCGCTGATCGGGGTATCGCGTACCCGTTCCGCGCCAAATTCTTCATAAAAGCCGCGGGTTACGCGGTGGGTGCCCTGCCATTTGCCAACTTCTTCACCCATGATGAAGACGCGCTCATCGCGTACCATCTCTTCGTGAAGCGCTGCGCGTAAAGCATCGCGCATAGATAAATTCTTCATTGTTATTTTATACTCCGGCTTCAAAGCCAACATAGACGTTGGCGATCAAATCGTTGTAATCAGGGGCGGGGCTGTTCGCTGCATACGCCACCGATTCGTCTACAATCCGAATGGCTTCGGCGTCTAGCGCCGCCAGCGTTTCATCAACATCTTTGTATTTCTTCTTGATGCGGGCAGCCAGCACCTTAATCGGGTCGCGGGCTTCCCAAATTTCAAGCTCGCCTTTCAGGTCTTCACGGGCATTGAAAGCCTTGTCAGAAACACCATGCCCTTCAAAACGGTAGGTACGGGCTTCCATCAAAACCGGCCCGTTTTCGCGGCTCCAGTCCAGCTCAGCTTTGACGGTTTCATAAACTTCGACCACATCCTGACCGTCTACGCTAGGGCCTTCTTTCATGCCATAGGCGGCAGCACGCTTAATCGGGTTGGTTTGACCGCTGGATTCTTCAATGCGGGTACCCATACCCACAAGGTTGTTTTCAACGAGGAACACAATCGGCAGTTTCCACACCTGCGCCATATTTGCAGTTTCGTGGAAATAGCCGTTGTTTAGCGCGCCATCGCCCACAAAGCAAAGGACAGCATTGCCAGATTTGACGTACTGCTCCTTGAGCGCGATGCCTGCGGCTAACGGCAGATGGCCGCCAACGATGGCATAACCACCCCAGAAATTCAGGTCGCGATCTGCGAGGTGCATGGAACCGCCTTTGCCGCCGCTGGTGCCGGTACGCTTGCCCATCATTTCGGCCATGACCCGATTGGGGTTTACGCCGCGGGCAATGGCAATGCCATGATCGCGGTAGGCTGTGATTACATGGTCATCTTTGCCTAGTGCTTTGACCGCGCCAACATGCGTGGCTTCACTGCCAGTGGCAAGGTGTAAATATACGCCGGTGATTTTGCGTGCCGGGTCTTTTTCTTCAAAATACAGGTAGTGGCATCTATCTTCAAAGTGGCGAATCAGGACGATATCATGATACCAGTCTAAAAGCGTCTCCTTAGTCAGAGACTCAGTTTTCGTCGCCATTGGCGCTCCTAAAATAATTTGCGCCTCATTCCGCCAGTGAGTGGCGTGATGGTGAGGCATTCTGTTTGTAGGGAATACAGATAAGTTTACTTCAACGGGGGCTGATCTTCAACGTATGGTCATAGGGCAGAGCGCCATTTGAGCGAAAACAGCCCGTCTAAAGGCCAAATGCTTCAGGGTAAGCCACGGCCCCCTTAATCGGTGGGGCGTCCTCTTGCAGCTTTATGGCCATGAAATTTTCAGGGGGAAAGCCTTCCGGAATCTCAATGCCAAACTGCGCTGCGGGAAGGTATCCAGCACGGGGATAGTACGTTTCACTTCCCAAAACGATGACATAGGCATAGCCCAATTCACCAGCGATTCGGTGCCCTTCTGCGATCAAGGCCGCCCCAATGCCTTTCCGCTGGTGTGGTGGAGAAACGGACAGCGGCGCTAATGCAAGGGCAGTATCGCCGCCCACCAAGGCTTCAGTGAAAAGGATATGCCCTACAATTTCGCCGTCTATTTCGGCGATCAGAGAGAGTTCCGGCACAAAACTGCTGCTGTTTCTGAGGCTGGCAACCAAATCTTGTTCGCTTCCATCGCGGTGTTCTGCGCTTGCGAAAGCAGCTTTGATGAGCGCAGAAACCGCGCCAAAATCATCGCTCGTTTCCTGCCGAATGATCATCTTCATTCCCCCCTCACATTCATAAGGTATCTAAGGTATCTATAGGTATCCATATCGCCGCCAGTGAAGATTAGTGTGATTCATTTTCAGCGATAATGACATCTGTTATTTCTACTGCCATTTTATAAAACCTATAATTTATTTCATAAGGATGGTTCCAGCTTTGTGGGTTCAACGGCGGCGTATGCGCTGCTGGTGCCGGGGACAGGACATTTTGCGATGTTCCAGACGCCGGAAATGTTCAACAGCATTGTTCTGGAATATCTGGGGCGGTAAATGCCCCTCATCCCCAACCCCTTCGCCCACGCAAGCGGGGCGAAGGGGAAATATAGAGGCTGTCACAGGGCGGGTTGCGAACCGCCCTATTGATTCCGATGGGATAAGGACTTTCGGGCGGGTTGCGCGGGGTGGCGGTTGTGCGTCTATAATTACGGGTATGAGAAAACACGGGATAGCCACCGTATTCAATCGCGCTATGATCGCCAGCCTATTCGCTTCGCTGGCGCTGTGCTTGCTGTTGGCCGGGGGGCGGCCACAGGCTGCCGCCGCGCAAACAGTGCCAACTTCTACGCCTCTGCCCTTATTCGCGCTGCCGAATGCTAATTTTGAACCCGGCTACATGAGCCGGTCACTGGCGCTAATGCCTTCGGATGGCCGAACAATTGTTGCGGCGAACATGCTTTCGGACAGCATCACGATTTTTGCGCCGGTCTTAGATTTAATTTACGCGGAAGTGAGCGTAGGCGATGATCCGCGATCGGTGGCGATTACGCCGGACAGCCGCCGCGCAATCGTGGCTAATCATGGCGATAACACCCTGAGTATCATTAATTTAGAGAATTTTGCGGAAGCCTTCGTTGAGCGAACCGTTGAATTAGACGGGGTTGGGCCGGTAAGCGTGGTTGCCGGTGATAACGATCTGGCTTATGTGGCGCTGCAAATAAGCAGCGAAATTGTGGGCGTAAACCTGCTGAGCGGCGAAATCACTACGCATATTTCGACGCCGCCGATGCCTACTGGTTTGGCGCTGTGGGGCGAATTTATCTACGTCACCCATTTTCAGAGCGGCGAATTCAGCCTGATTTATTTGCCGCGGGGGCAGGTGGTTCAGACGGTGAATACTGGCGCGGATAGCGGCGTATCGGCGGCGATTGCGCTGGATATTACGCGGGGAATTATTTATCTGCCGCAAACCCGATTGAACGCTTCCGCGCAGAATTTGACTTATGATCGGATCGCCCAGCCGATTGTGAATGTGCTGAATTTGCGAGAAATGCAGTCGCAACGCTCCGAACAAATCAACCTGACTACGGCGGGGCAACCTGTGAATCTGCCGTTTGCGGTGGCATTAGATCGGTTCAGCCGGCGGTTGTATGTTGCCAATGCGGGCAGCAATGATGTGAGCGTGATTGACCTGAATACCGGCCTAGCGCGCGGGCATATTGAAGTTGGCATAAATCCACGCGGGCTGCTGCTGAACGTGGATAATTCCCGATTGTACGTGCATAACGCACTGGAAAATACCATCTCGATTGTGAATACGGCCACGCTTGAGGTGCTGGAAAACTACCCGATCAGCCGGGTGGCGGTACAGGCCGACGAACTGATCGGGCAAACGTATTTCAACAGCGCCGCAGATCCACAGATGGCGGCGGGCAGCGCGATAAGCTGCGCGACCTGCCATTTTGATGGTTTGAGTGATGGGCGGGTGTGGCATGGTTTCGGGAACGTGCCGATGAATACGCCGGTGCTGTTTGGCCTGCCGGAAACGCCGCCCTATCGCTGGAATGGATCGTGGGATGAACTGGCGGATATAGAGATCAAGATACGGCGCTGGCAGGCGGGGCAAGGGCTGATACCGGAACTGCCAAGCCCACTGGAGAACGCCAATATTCACGCCGGTCTTTCTCCGGAACTGGACGCGCTGACGATCTATTTGACATCGCTGCGCCCCCCGCAAAACCCGACACTGATAGATGCTGCGCAGGTGGAACGGGGACGCGAAATTTTTGAGGAACAGAACTGCACAAGCTGCCATATGGGTGTGGCCGGCGTTGATTTGAATACTCACGATGTGGGTACGGGCGGCAGTTTTGATACGCCGGGGCTGCGCTGGTTGTGGTTAAGCGCGCCATATTTCCACGACGGCAGCGCGGAAACGCTAAATGAAGTTTTTGAGGTTTCGGGCGAACACCAGCTCATTTTTGAGGTTTCGCCAGAAGATATTGAGGCGCTGGTACAGTATTTGCTGTCGCTGCCAGCGAATGGTTAGGACGTTATATTTTTCAGCCCCCGCATTGTTTTTATTTCGCATACATTGATTAAAATACAATTTAATGATTGCTAAATTCCTGGTCAGAGATTATATTTATGATGACCATGAACATAATTATTGCGCCTCAGCAAAAAAGGAAATGTGATGAGCGCAAGCCCCGCGATGCAGGAATATTTAGCAGAGGCCTACCGCATCGCCTACTATCAGGATAACGATCCCTATATTTCGACTTCGGCGCTGGCTGAGGTGATGCATGTTTCTGCGCCCGCCGTAACCCGAATGGTGCAGCGTTTGCGAGATGCCGGATACCTTGAACACGAACCTTATCGCGGCATTATGCTGACCCAGCAGGGGCAGCGCGCAGCGTTGGAAAATATTCGCCGCCACCGCCTGGTGGAGGTGTTTCTGGTCAATGTGATGAAGTTTGGCTGGGACGAAGTGCATGATGCGGCGGATACGCTCGGCGGAAGTGTGAGCGATACCGTGGTAGACCGAATGGAAATCATGGCGGATTTTCCGCGCCGCTGCCCGCACGGCGAACCGATTCCATCGGCGGAGGGGGTGATGCCGCGAGTGCGGGATTTCCCCTTAAATGAGCAGGCGCCGGGGGAAATTTACGCGATCAGCCGGGTGAATACACATGATGCCGATAAGCTGAAGTATCTGGGCGAGTTGGGGTTGAAGCCGGGGGCGAAGTTCCTGTTAAACAGCCGCGCGCCGTTCAACGGCCCGATCCAGATGAGCATTAACGGCGAAACGCTGGTGATCGGCCATGAGCTGGGCGGGGTGCTGCGGGTATGCAGCACGGATGCTTTTGATTTGAAGTGATAGCGACAGGCGGATTAAAATCTGGCCTGTTCGCTTAGCGGTAATTTGAAAGCGATTGAGCCACGATGAGCAGATTTACTCATTCGCTGTAGGGGGATTTTTCAAGCGTTTCCCCATTGAATCCCCATCCATAGG
>DAOTUZ010000079.1:0-26693 GCA_034437295.1 Anaerolineae bacterium
CACGCCATCCCGCATCACCGCGATTCGATCCCCCATGCTCATGGCCTCGATCTGGTCATGAGTCACGTAAATCGTCGTCACCTTCAGTTCGGCCAGCAGGCGCTTCAGCTCGGCGCGCATTTCCAGCCGCAGAAGTGCGTCAAGGTTGCTCAGCGGTTCATCCATCAGCAGCACTTCCGACTGCACCGCAATCGCCCGCGCCACCGCCACCCGCTGCCGCTGGCCGCCGCTCATCCGCGAAGGGTGGCGATCCAGCATCTGCTCAATATGCAGTAGTTCCGCGGCCTGTTTTACCCGCCGATCCGTCTCTGCCGGGTCTGCTTTTCGCATCTTCAACCCGAAGGCGACATTATCGTAAACCGTCATATGCGGGAAAATAGCGTAGCTCTGAAACACCATCGCCAAATTCCGCTCTCGCGGTGGCATGTAGGTCACATCGCGCCCACCAATCATGATCCGCCCAGAGTCCAGCATCCCCAATCCAGCAATCGCCCGCAGCAGAGTCGTCTTTCCGCAGCCGCTCGGGCCAAGCAAAACCATGAACTCTTGATCCTGGATCGTCAAACTAACATCATTGACAGCAAAAAAGTGACCAAACTTTTTTACCGCATTTTCAATCACTATTTCGGCCATCGCCACACCTCATTTCGTAACCTGTCCCCACATGTTGAACAGATAACGCCGGATAAAGAAGATGAAAATCAACGATGGTATCAACATGAAAAAGCCGCCAGCGAACTGGTATTCGGGCGACGACTTATTCAATGCATTCAGCACCTGCGCGGGCAGCGTTCGGTTTTCCAGCGTCAGAATACTAGCCGCAAACACCTCGTTCCAAGACATCACAAATGTGAAAATTGCCGCTGCCGCAATGCCCGGAAGCGCCAGCGGCACCACCACCCGCCGGAATGCCTGTAAAGCCGTCGCCCCATGAACCGTCGCCGCCTCTTCCAATTCATACGGAATGCTAGCAAACACGCTGCCAATCACCAGCACCGTTGTCGGCAGTGTGAGCGCGGTATGCATCAGCGCCACGCTGTAGGTTTTGTCAAATAATCCCATCCGCATAAATAATACTGCCAGCGGCACCGCCAGCACGATCACCGGAAATGCGCGCACGCCAAGGATCGCCAGTCGGTAAAAATCGCGCCCTCGAAACACATAGCGTGAGATCGCGTAGCCCGCAGGGGCGGCAATCAGCGTTGACAGCACCAGCGTGATCAGTGCCACCACAATGCTGTTGACGATTCCGTTCAAAATACCCTGCGATTGTAAAAAGAAGGACATCGTATCCAGCGAAATATCTGTGAACGGAAAGATCGCTTTTGGAAAGCCGCGTACGCCTGCCGGAGTGGTCAGCGCCATCGAGCCAATCAAATAGATCGGCAGAATGATCCATACCGCCAAACCAATTGCAATCGCATACGTGATACCGCGGTTAATTCGCAGCCGGCACAGCGCGCGCCGCCGCATAGCTTGCATTTCCGCTGAAGCCACGCCAACCTTTGTGGGTTTAATTTCTGCGGTCATGTTATTGCCGCCTCCTCTTGAGTGCGAACGGCGCGCAGGTAGAAGATGGCCGTGAAAATAGAGATCAGCATGATTAACCCCGCATAAGCCGCCGCCATATTCGGATTGCGTATCTCTTCGCTGTACCAGCGATAGGTCTCACGGGCTAACGTAGTCACAATATCCCCGCCGCTGATCGCCATAACCACCGCAAACACTTGAAGCGCAAGAATGGTTCGCAGAATCAGCGCCACCTGAATACTCGGCTTCAGCAGCGGCAGTATCACATGACGTATACGCTGCCACAGCCCTGCGCCATACAACTCCGCCGCTTCCAGTAGTTCGGTTGGCACCGCCTGAAGTCCGGACACGAGAATCACCATCACAATCGAAGTCGCCCGCCATACTTCCGCCAGCACGATAGCAATAATGATCCAATGCCGCGTCTCGATGCTGATAAACGTAATTGATCGGTCAATCAAACCAAGCCCCATCAAAAAGCTGTTGATATAGCCGCTTTCGGTGAAAAGCAGATAAAACACAATGCCCACCGCCAATTCCGAAACGCCTAAGGGGATAGCAAAAAGGTATAAAAACAGCGTGTTTCCCTTTAGCCGCGACTGTATAACCAGCGCCATCACCAGCGCCACCACAAACTGAATCGGAATGGTGATCACCGTTAACAGCAGCGTCGTCGTCAGAGCGCTCATGAAGAAGCGGTCAGCCACCATCGCCCGAATGAAATCCAGCGTCCATTCTCCGGTATCGCCTTTTTTGATGAACCCGGAAGAAGGGTCTTGTTCCCCACGAGTAATAAAGGCCGATGGTGCCCATCCCTCAATCGTTTGCCCATCTGGAGTAGTGCTGCTTACCTGATACCACACCTCCAGCGTCACCAGTTCCATAATATTGACTTCGGTTTGCGCGTCCAGTCTGGTGACGACTTCGCCATGTGAAGAACCCGGTTGCACGTACACGCTGGTTTGTGGGTCAGCCCCGCTCCGGCGCACAGTGCGAATTCTGCCTAGCGTTGGCACGCCTCCGGCTTCCTCATCCACACGAACCCTATCACTCAAAACCCAGCCCTCAGCCGCCGCGCCATCTGCCCCGCTGCCGCTAATGCGATACCAAACTTCGGTGATGGTGCCGCTGTCAACAGCCGTTTCGATGCGGTTTCCCTGTGTATCAAGAATCGTGACCGTTGCAGCCTGTGGAACTTCGCCCACCACCGGGCTGGTGAAACTAGCCTCGGCGCGCAGGCTAAGCTGTGCATTATCCTTATAGAAGGCAAGTGAAAGAGAGCGCACCATCGGCCATGCGAAGAACACCGCCAGATAAATTAGCGATGGTGCCAGTAGTATATAGGGAGTCCAGTTACGCTTTTTTCTTTTCATCGTGCTCCCTTTGCTCAAAAAATTTCAGGTCGGCATAATTGAAGCGGCCATATCCAGTATCAAAGCCGCCCAGCTAAAATTCTTCCCGCCAAGCCCCTGCCCGGTCAGCGGGTGATAAAATTCCCAGAAGCCCGCTTGTTCCAGCATCGCCATACTGCGCGCCGCCAGTTCGTTCGCTACCTCATGAAACCCGTAGCGCCGCAAACCCTGATAAATCAACCAGTTAGTGCTCGGCCATACGTTACCCCGCCAGTAAAGTTCAGGGGCGAATGTCTCGGCGTCGGTGGGCGAAGTGGGTACCGGATACGGCGTCCAGAATCGGCTTTCCTGAAGCTGCTTGACCAGCCGTTCCGCCTGTTCCCTCGTGGGGCATCCGCCAAACAGTGTGATGAACTGGCCGGCGCTGGCCTGTAGGATCGGTTGCTCATCCAGCCCTTCCAGATCGCAAGGCAGCCCATCAATGATCATTTTGGCGCGAAATGCCTCACGGATCGCCTCAGCCCGCCGCTGCCAGGAAGCCGATTCCTCCGGCTTGCCTAACGTCCCTGCTATCTCAGCCATGGCCTCCATGTCGGCAGCGCGAATCGCATTGAAATCCATCGTCTCAACGTGAAACCACCCCTGCTCAGCCAGCGCCACCGGGTCGGTATCATACTCGGTCAGGACGCCAGCGAGTGCGATCCGCTGGTTGCGCGCTGCTTCGGGTTCAAACGGCACAACATATTTCATCCCTTTATCCCATCGGGGAAAAACGTCCCCTCCGGCTTCCCACGGGTGTATCAGGCACACAAGGCCATCGCCATCCGGATCGCGCCGCCGGTCAAGCCAGTCGTGATATGCGCCGACCTGCGCGTAAATTCTGCTCAGAAATGAGCGATCTTGACTCTGTTCAAAGACTAAATTAGCGACAACGGCAATCAAGGGTTGCTGTGTGATCGAGCTTCTTTCCGGCTGCGCCCACAACCATTCCCCACCCCCGCGCCAGTAATTACAATGAGGGATCATTCCGGCATCCACACCCGTGGTTACCTGTCGTGAAATCAGGCTGATCAGTTCGTCTTGTGCCATTAACGGGTCAATCCGGCGCCAGATGATGGCGTGGAAGCAGGAATCCCACATGAATTGATTCGCATAATCTTTACGGCCAAAATCGCCTGTATCAAGCGATGGCGCTGTGTAACGGTAGCCGTCAACGGTGATCCGGTTGTTGGTCAGCAGATCCGCAGCTCTTTGCAACCAGACATTAAGCCCCACCACTTCCTGCATCATGCTCTCCCTACCATCCGGGCTGGATCAAAAAGCCGCGTTTGTGCCGCGCCTTCCCACACCAAAATCTCAAAGAATCGCAGTTTTGAATGAACTTTTCAAACGCAAAATCGCCTTACAATAGGGTGAAATTCGCCCCACCCCTTATAAACCTCGTTTTCTTTCGTCGGAGCGCCGTACATCTCGCCCGTAAAACGAAAAACAATCCCCAAACACCGATTTCCCCTCTATTTATACAGAGCGGGGAAATCGGTGAAGTTGGGCGCGGATCGCTCCCGCACCCAACCGTAGCTTATGTACTACTGTACCTGGCAAGCGCCATCACTCGCCGGATCCGGCGCCCAGCATGCCGCGCCCGTGTCATTGAGCAGCGCTTGCAAGTTGGCGCCTTCTTCGTCCAGCACCGTCTGAATATCTTCGCCGTTGATCACAACTCGGTCAAAGGCCGCGCGGAAAATATTATTAATCTCGCCGCCGCGATCACCCAAACCAACAGGCAGCAGTGACGGAATCGCGTCTTCAGCATTAGCCTGCGCCTCAACTGCGCCCGCCTCCAATGCCACACCTGCCGGCAGGTCACTGGTATCTACGCCACCCACCACCGGGAAGAATGCCAGTTCGCTTAATACCTGCGCCTGGGTTTCAGGCTGTGTCAGGTAATCAATCAATCCTGCCGCCCCTTCTTTATCGTCAGCGCTGGTCGGAACCGACAAACCTACAAGCACCGGCATGAAACCACGCCCGGCCGGGCCAGATGGCGCGGGGAAGGCGATGAAGTCCTCTGGCTGTTCGTTGAAGGCATTGATCAGGCGGGCAGTGTGATCCAGTGTTACCCACACGTCACCGGCCAGCATCGGGTCTTGCATGAAATCATAGCTGATCGATTCCGGATGAACATACGGCCACAGGCCATCACGCACCCATGCCAGCATATCTGCTGCTTCTTGGCTGCGGAAGTTAGTCACCATACCGCCAGTGAAGGACGGCCACAAATAGCCTTCCAGAATCCGGTGGAATAGACCGGCATACGGGAAACCGCAGCGTGCCTGCCCTGTCTCATCCACGATATTCTGGCACCACTCGCCAACCTGCTCCCATGTAAGCGCATTTACATCCGCGCCTTCCGGCAGGTATTCCAGCGCCTGCGTATGCGCGGCCATAATATAGGTCGCCTGCATCCACGGGATGTAATACAAGTAATCTTCAGAGTCCAGCAGGCCTAGCTCAACCGTCCACGGAACAAACTCGCGGTCAGCCTCAAGGTCTTCCAGCATATCAATCAGGTTATCTAGTGCATTGGCCGATGCCAACGGCGGGAAACCGCCGTGCAGGTCGCCCACAACATCAATTGCGCCAGATCCACTTTCGGTTTGCGCCAGTACCTGTGTGATGATGTCTCCGCCGGACATTTCGGTGAAGTTATAGCCGCCTTCTGCCAGAATCTCGCGGAAACGCGACGCCTCTTCAACAACATTGAACTGGCTGGCAAGGAAGGTTACCTCATCATCTTGCGCCACAATGCCCGATGCCAGTAACAAGATCCCCAAAACAGGAATGAGTAGAAAATTTTTACGCATGATTCCTCCTAAAGTGTTCTGTCTTCGTAAACAAAGCGGTTTTCCGTGTCCGTCAATCAGTTACAGCCTCCTTTCCTTTTTAGCTAAATCCGCTGGGTGCCGCTTGAGGCGCGTACCATCAGTGTGCTGGGCATCAGAATCTGCGTCTCAGGGGGTGTCACGCCGGAAATAATGCCGATCAGCAGTTTCACCAGCATCTGCCCGATCTCATAAATCGGCTGATGGATCGTTGTCAGCGGCGGGTAAGCGTACTCGGCAGCCGTAATATCATCGAACCCGGCTACCGCAATATCCGCCCCCACCTGTAACCCTCGATCTTGTATAGCACTCATCGCGCCAAGCGCCATCAAGTCATTGCAAGCAATGATCGCGCTCAACATCGGGTGATCATCCAGCAGGGCTTCTGTGCATTCATACCCGCCTGACCACCACAGATCGCCGTTGATCACATACTCCGGCCGGTAAGGAATTCCAGCAGCGGCCAACCCTTCGCGGTAGCCCTCATGTCGAAATCCGGTGAAAGCGATCTCTTCTGGCGGCAAGATTAAGCCGATGTGCCGGTGTCCCAACCCGGCGAAATGCTGCACGATAGTGCAAATCGCCATCTGACTATCTACATCAATATACGGGTAATCTGATGGCTCGCCGGGCGCGCCTCGCCCAGAAACGACGAATGGATGCCCGCGCCCTTGCAAGTACAGAATGCGCTCGTCATTTCGGCGTGTCCGCGCAATGATCATGCCATCGACTCGGTTTCCGGCCACTATCCGCCGGTAGGCCAGCATCTCATCTTCGCCTGGTACTTGCGCGCTGATCAACAAATCGTAGTGTTCTAGGGATGCGGCATCACCAATACCCAGCATCAATTGGCTGTAGAAACCGGTAGAAAAGGTTTGGTCGTGTGCCGGAATGATCAGGCCGAGCGTATACGTACGTTGGTTGCGAAACTGCCGGGCAAGAAGGTTGGGTTGGTAGCCAAGCGCAGTGGCAATATCTTGAATGTGCTGGCGGGTTTCTGCATTTACGTCGCTGTAGCCCGTCAGCGCTCTCGAAACGGTGGTTATAGAATAGCCGCTCTGTTGAGCGATATCTTTTAAGGTTATTTGCATGTTATTCAATACCAAAAATATAATTTACGTGATTCAAATCGTTTTGGATATTGGTTTAGATACTAATCCGAAACGTTTTCGGCGTCAAGAAATCAGGCAATATCTATAAACCAGAATCCCCCTTTTATGGCAAATAATGGCACAATAGACAGTCTACTTAATGCTATATTTTTAGACATCCGCTATTTCGAGAGGCAGTATAAATGAGCCTACAACCGCATGTTCATGAACGCCCAGTGTCAAATCTGCCATCCTCACAGGATGCCGCTTTCGCGTCCGCGCTTGCCGATTTTCTGCACGCCTACCCTGAATACGCCGCCACTGAAAAGCTTGACACCTTGCGTGCCACCGACTATGCGCGCCTCGATCAAGCCGGGCATATCTATCTCGACTACACCGGCGGCGGCCTCTATGCTGAAACTCAGCTTCAGCAGCACTTTGCCTTATTGAGCAGCGGCGTTTTCGGCAATCCACATTCCCAAAATCCAACCTCGCTGGCGATGACCCATCTCGTTGAAGATACCCGCGAGTACGTCCTGAAATATTTCAACGCCTCGCCCGATGAATATCTGGTTATCTTCACCCCCAACGCAACCGGAGCGCTGAAACTCGTCGGTGAAGCCTACCCCTTTACACCCGGCGGCCATTACGCGCTCACCTTCGATAATCATAATTCAGTGAATGGCATCCGCGAATACGCCCGCGCAAAAGGGGCAGAAGTCACCTATATCCCTGTCGTCGCCCCGCATCTTCGTACCGATCCTACTGCGCTGGCCGAAACGCTGAATACCGCCAATCCTCAAGCACATAATCTCTTCGCCTACCCCGCCCAATCCAACTTTTCCGGCGTACAGCACCCGCTGGAGTGGATCGAAATGGCGCACAAAAATGGTTGGGATGTCCTGCTAGATGCCGCCGCCTTCGTCCCCTCAAACCGCCTCGACTTAAGCGTTTGGCATCCCGATTTTGTCTCGATCTCTTTCTATAAAATCTTCGGCTATCCAACCGGCATGGGCTGTCTCATCGCCCGCAAAGCGGCAGTTCAAAAGCTGCATCGCCCGTGGTATGCAGGCGGCACGCTCAGTTTTTCATCCGTGCGCGCCCTCGATTTTTACCTCACGCCGGGGAACGCCGGCTTTGAAGATGGCACCGTCAACTATCTCTGCATTCCGGCGGTGAAAATTGGCTTGCAGTTCATCGAGTCCATCGGTATCGAAACCATTCATCACCGCGTCATGGCTTTGACCGGTTGGCTCATTGACCAGCTTCTGCAATTACGCCACAGCAGCGGCAGCCCAATGATCCAAATTTACGGCCCGCCAGATCTAACGGCGCGCGGTTCCACCATTCAGTCGAATTTCTTTGATCCAGCGGGGAACTTGATTGATTGCACCACCATCGAGCGCATTGCCAGCGCGCAGCACATCTCGCTGCGCGCCGGCTGTCATTGCAACCCCGGAACCCGTGAAGTTGCCCTGAATTTAAGTGAAGACGAAATGCGTTCCTGCTTCCGCGATAAAGACAGCCTCAGCTTTGAGCAGTTTCTTCACGTCATTGACGACAAGCTAACCGGCGCTTTGCGCGCATCTATCGGCCTCGCCACCAACTTTGCCGACGTGTACCGCTATGTCCAGTTCGCAAAAACCCTACAGGATAAATCTATCTATCCCCCCAATTGAATCGTCGCCCCACAGTAGCGGCACTCAATCTGCGCCTGCCCGGCGGTGGGCGCAGGCAGCGTCGCCTCGCAAATATGGCATGCCGTCGGCGCATTCCGAATCGTCTCCAGCAGCTCCGGATCCGGCGGAATCGCCCGTTCATCGCTGGTTTCCCCGCGCATCATCCGTTCAATTTGCGCCGCCCAGAACTTGCTTTTCACGTGTCCCTTCACTTCAACGGTGATGCGCGGGTACGGCGCCCCGCTGGCAAGCGTGAAATGCAGCATATCTTTACCGCCGAATAAACCCTTATTCTCCGGCTCTACCTTTTCAATCTGCCCGATAGGGATCGCCCACTCCAATTCCTGCGTGTGCTTCCCACCAAATAACCCCAGCTTCTTCCCCGTCTTTTCCTTCTGTTCAAATATTAACCGCTGATCGGTAAGAAACAGCACGCCATCCGGATCTTTATCGCCCTTGCCCGTCGCCACCCACTCGGCATCTGCCGTTAGAAACAGCTTCTCATCGGTCTCGAATGGGAAACTTGCCTCATCCTTTTCATCCAGATAGGTATGAATAAGTCTTAGCTGATTGTTCGTCTGGCTCACCTCAGTCTTCAGCTCAGCAAGTTGCGCGCGCACCGCCTCTTTAGCCGCAGTTACTTTCGCCGTCAAAGCGTTCACTTCGCTTTCCAAAGACGGCAGCAGAATCGCCACCGCATCCGTGTTAGTCCCTACATTCTTGGCTTTCTCTACCAGCACCTCAAGCTGCCCCGCCCCCTGTCGCAGTTGATTTACATTCTGCTCAAGCAGTCGGTTCGCTTCAAGGCGCTTTGCATCCCATTGTTCGTTAATCACCTGAACCTTTTGCTCAAGGTACGACGCAAACGCATACCCTCTACCCCGCACCTTCGCCAGTTCACTAGGCAGCTTTGAAATTTCAGCCGTCGCCTCGCTGATCTCGCGGGTCAGTTCCTCAAGCGGAATCGCCTTAATCAACTCATGAGCCTTGCTTTGCAGCGACTGAAATTGACTTAGCGCTGCCTGCTGATCCGTCATTGTGCTATCCTTTCATAGTAGAAATGAAAATCATCCCTGAATCTATAATATGACGAAGTGTTATAGGAAAAAAATAATATTCCGTTAGCGATTGAAATAGAGGTTATTCCATACCATGCGTCAGCTAAAAACAGGTACCATCCTACTGCTTCTACTCGCCCTTGTCGCCCTGAACACCCTCGCCCTCTCCGCGCAGTCAGAATCCATCCCTTCAGATACATGGCTATCTCTCGATCTCGCCTTGCTCAATGACGATAATTCTGGCGCGGCCTTCGCCATCAGCCAGCGAGATGGCCTGCCAGCTTTGGAAATCACGCCCTCCGGCAGTAGTGACGAAACCAAACTCGCCTATCCCATCAGCGGCGGTGAATTACAGGCGTGGATCGAGAGCGAGAGTATTCAAATCACCCTCTTTCTGCCCGAAACCAACACCCTCAATCCGAATAATTTCTTCCTCGGCCTGGCTGATGTCACCGCCGCTTGGCGATGGGTCGGCGGGTTGTTTGGCATCTCCAATGGCGATACCGGCGCCGTGAGCGTCAATTTTGAGATCGGAACCGCCGTTCAAGAAATTAACCCCACCGCAGAATATATGCTCTATCTCTCATTCTTCAACCAGCGCGGCGGCAGCAAGTCGCCGCTGTCAGAGCCGTTCTTCATCACCGCCATTGACCGAATCACCGCTGAAACCCAACCCGCTGCCGGGCCGCCAGATCAAGAAATCAGCGCCTTGTTAGCGATGGACGACCCCGCGCTGCTCAACGCTGTCGCCCGCCAAACCTTCGCTTATTTCTGGGATCAGGCGCACCCTCAAACGGGTCTGATCAAAGATCGCAGTACGCCCGCTTCGGTATCCAGCATCGCCGCCACCGGCTTCGGCCTCGCAGCTATCCCCATCGCGGTTGATCGCGGTTGGATCACCGAAGGCGAAGGATATGATCGCGTCCACTTAACTCTCGAAACCTTTCTCAACGGCGGCGTTCAGGGTGAACGTGGCTTCTTTTATCACTTCGTCAGTCCTGAAACCGGCGAGCGCGTTTGGGATAGCGAGCTTTCCTCGATTGATACCGCCTTGCTAGTCGCCGGCGCGCTTGTTGCCGGGCAGTATTTTGAAGGCACCGATGTTCAGGCAATGGCGAACCAGCTCTACGAAAACGTCGAATGGGATTGGATGCGTGGCCGTGGCGAGATGCTCCACATGGGTTGGACGCCTGAAAGCGAGTTCCTCAACGCCACATGGGATCACTTTGATGAAAGTATGCTGCTCTACGCGCTGGCTATCGGTTCGCCTACCCATCCAGTGCCAGCCTCCACCTGGGATCTGTGGCGTCGCCCTCTCAGCATTTCCGGTGGCTATATCTATCTCCCCGGCGAGCCGCTTTTTGTCTACCAATATCCGCAGGCATTCTTGAACTTACGCGGCCTAGAAGATGCCTATGCCAATTACTGGAACAACACCACCCTCGCCTGTGACCGCAATCACCAGTTCGCGGTCAGCAACAGCGGCTATTTCCTCACCTATCAAAATGGTGTGTGGGGATTGAGCGCCTCCGACGGGCCGTTCGGCTATCGCGCATACGGCGCATCAGAGGTGAATCACGACGGCACGATTGCCCCTTATGCCGCTGTCGCCTGTATACCCTTCACCCCCGAAACCTCACTCGCTGGAATCCGTGCGCTGCTGACAAATTACGGATCGCGGGTCTGGCGCGAATACGGCTTCGTCAGCGCCCTCAATGAGAATGAAAACTGGTATTCCCGCGAGCATATCGGCATTGATCAGGGCGATATCCTGCTTATGATCGCCAACTATCAAGACGGCTTTGTCTGGAATCTATTCATGGCAAACCCTCACCTTCAAAACGCCCTGAACATCATGGGCTTTGTCGAAAGTGCCGGCAACTATGCCATCACCCCCGCCTATCTGGCCGAAGTCACCGGAGAATAATCCCCGCCCATTCTTTACTCTTTCCTCTCCTCAGCCGTACACGGAGAGGGGATTGAGGGGTGAGGTTACTTTTACGGAATGAGGTTCCTCCGCATCAATCCCGCCGTAGGGACAACGCATGCGTTGTCCGTTTTTTGAATATTTTCTTGAACATAACAGTATCCCCCGTAGGGACGCAGCGTGCTGCGCCCCTTCTTTTATCTTTCCTCTCCTCAGCTGCGCGCGGAGAGGGGATTGCGGGGTGAGGTTTCGTGTGAAAAGGGGGATTGAGGGGTGAGGTTGCTTTTCCCCCTTTTAACTCTCAAACCAACTTCAAATATTTTCCCTACAAAATCCTAATTGACCTATATGAACATCTGTTCTATTCTATATATTCAAAGACTGACTTTCGGATCAAGGATTATAAGAAAATGAGTACAGTTCGAGTTTTAGTGGGTACGCGCAAAGGCGCATTTATTTTAACTGCTGATCAGAATCGCCAGAACTGGACGGTAGATGGGCCGCATTTCCCCGGTTGGGAAATTTATCACATCACCGGCACGCCTTCCGATCCAGATCGCCTCTATGCCTCCCAGTCTAGCGGTTGGTTCGGTCAAGTCATCCAACGCTCCGATGATGGCGGTAAAACTTGGGAACCCGTCAACAATGAATTTACCTATGACGGCACCCCCGGCACCCATCAGTGGTACGATGGCACGCAGCACCCTTGGGAATTTAAGCGCGTCTGGCATTTAGAGCCTTCACCAACCGATCCCAACTCCATTTATGCCGGCGTCGAAGATGCGGCCCTCTTTCATTCAAAAGATGGCGGCAAAAGCTGGTATGAACTGCCCGGCCTTCGAGAAGTCAAAGGTAATCTCTGGCAGCCCGGCGCCGGTGGCATGTGCTTGCATACCATTGTCCTCAGCCCTGATAATCCAGATCGCATCTTCGTCGCCATTTCCGCCGCGGGGGCATTCCGCTCCGACGATGCTGGCGTCTCATGGCGTCCCATCAATCAGGGCTTGAAGTCCGATTATGAACTTCCAGATGCTGAAGCCGAAGTCGGGCATTGCGTACACAGCATCGCCATGCACCCTTCCCGCCCCAATATTCTCTTCATGCAAAAACATTGGGATGTCATGCGCACCGATAATGGCGGCGATTCATGGCACGAAGTCAGCGGCAACTTACCGAGCGATTTTGGCTTTCCCATCGCCGTCCATGCCCACGAGCCAAACACCATCTACGTCGTACCCATCACCAGCGATTCCTATCATTATCCCCCCGACGGAAAGCTGCGTGTCTACCGCAGTCGCTCCGGCGGCGATCAGTGGGATGCGCTTACCGACGGCCTGCCGCAGGAAAATTGTTATGTCAACGTGCTGCGAAACGCATTCGCCGTTGATTCGTTGCAATCTTGTGGCGTTTATTTTGGCACTACCGGCGGTCAAGTCTACGTCTCGCCAGATTCCGGCGATCATTGGGGAACTGCCGTCCACGATCTGCCGCCTGTCCTCTCAATTGAGGTACAAATTTTATGATCATTCGGGTAACGCTGCCTACCCATTTGCGTACACTCGCGCAGGTTACCGGCACGATCACCCTTGATGTGCCAGAACCCGTAACTCGGCAGGCCATTCTCGATAGCCTTGAGTCGGCTTACCCCATGCTGCGCGGCACCATCCGCGATTCCACCAGCAAGGAACGTCGCCCATTCATCCGTTTTTTCGCCTGCGGAGAAGATCTGTCACATCAACCGCCAGAGTCGCCCTTACCTGGCGAAGTAACCTCTGGCATCGAGCCATTTCGCATCATCGGGGCTATGGCCGGTGGCTAAATCACCGCCCGCCCCGTGGCATATCTTTCCCCTCTGCCCACTTGCACGGGAGAGAATATGTTTGATTAAAAGGGAAGATCCCATAATCCGGGTTATGGACGCCCCTTAAGGCGTCTGCTTTCAAGAAAACCTACACGTTTTCCGCTGCAAACCCGCTGTGCTGCACCCTTAATCCGGCAGCAAATGAACCGCTTCCGGGATGAAATCAATTCCGACGGTTTCGCCTTCTGCAAACATATGCTGCTTGCGCGGATCGTTATCAACAATCGTGATTACAATATCATCGAGCCGAACCATGTACTCAATTTCAGTCCCTAAATACATCGCCTGCTCAATCACGCCCTGTGGCAGTGAAGCATCCGCCCGCAAGGTCAGCGCTTCTGGGCGTAGCATCACCGTAACCGTAGCCCCCGCCCCAATCTCAAAAGGAGCGCGGGTGTCAACTTGCCTGCCCATCACAGTCAGACTCGTGCTGCCATGTTGGGCTGAACTCACCACCGCCGGCAAAAAGTTAGCCCGCCCAATGAAATCCGCAACGAATCGCGTTTTCGGATAACGATAAATTTCTTCAGGAGTGCCAATTTGTTCAATCTTACCCTTATTCATCACCACGATGCGATCAGAAAGCGCCATCGCCTCAACCTGATCGTGAGTCACATAGATGCTGGTAATGCCAAGGCTGCGCTGAAGCCGGTGAATTTCGCTGCGCATCTGCACCCGCAGTTTGGCATCAAGATTAGAAAGTGGCTCATCGAACAGCAAAATGCGGGGTTCCATCACCAGCGAGCGCGCCAAAGCCACCCGCTGCTGCTGCCCGCCCGAAAGCTGATTTGGGCGTCTATCACCCAGCCCCGCCAGCCCGATGGTGTTCAGCGAAGAGTTCACCTTTTCCTTGATTTGTGCGCGGGGCATCTTTTGCGATTGCAGCCCGTAAGACACGTTGTCAAATACCGACATATGCGGGAACAGCGCATAATTCTGAAACACCAGCGCCATATCCCGCTTATTCGGCGGCTGTTGGGTAATGTCTCTTTCTTCCAGCAAAATTTTCCCAAGATTGGGAATCTCGAAACCCGCGATCAGCCGCAGCGTTGTCGTCTTGCCACACCCCGACGGGCCAAGCAGCGTCAAAAATTCGCCGTCGTAAATATCCAGCGAAACATCGTCCACCGCCCGAACCGCGCCGTGTCCGCTGCGATCCGGAAATTCCTTGACGATATCTATCAGTTTCAACAAAACCTGTTTTGGTTGTTCGTTCATTTTCACCCGCCCTTTGTGCGGCGTTCAGCGCCGGTTTTCGTGCCGACAAGGGCGTAAAACACGCCAATGGCTACCAGCACAATTGCCACCAGAATCACGCAGTAAGCAAAAGCATTGCCATAACGCCCGTTCTCAACCTCATTCAAAATTTGCTGCGTCATAATTTTGGTCTGTGGCGTGGTCAAAAAGATGATCGCAGAAATCGTGGTCATAGATCGCGCAAATGCATATACCAACCCGGAAAACAACGCCGGCCTAATCAGTGGCAGCGTAACTTTCCGGAATGTTCTCGCCGTATCCGCCCCTAAACTAATGGAGGCTTCCTCTATTGCCGGGTCAATTTGCGAAAGCGACGCCACCCCCGAACGCAGCGCCGCCGGAACGCTTCGGGTGATATACACCAGCACAATCGCCAGCGCCCCGCCAAAAGCGGCCTGCCCGCCGGTTAACTTTGGGATGATCGTCACATCGCCAATCATGATCGGTGTGTTGAACGCCAGAATATAGCCGATGCCAATAATCGTGCCCGGCACCGCAATACCTAGCATCGCCCCAAAATCCAGCAGATCGCGGCCTAAAAATTGCTTTCGCACCACGATATAGGCGATTAAAATACCAATGACCGCGGCAATAGGCGTAGCAATGCCAGAAAGCACCGTCGTATCGCGCATCGCCTGCGCGCCTAGCCCGTTCAGCACAAAATCGAAGTGATCTAGCGTGAAATCCCAGCGAACGCCGGGTACAGTGACGAATGCGCCATGCAAAATTGCGCCATAAAGCAGCACCACCAGCAAACATATAAACATCACTGCCGCGAATAAACCCCATTTCACGTAGGGATTTTTGATCGTTTGCGGGGTTCCGGCAGGCTTACCCGTCACTGAAACTACGCTAATCCGGCTGATCCAGTATCGCTGCACAACAAACACCAGCAGCGAAGGAATCAGCAGAATAATCGAAAGTACGGCAGCGCCAGTAGGGTTATACAAGCCGATCACTGTTACATAAATGCGCGTCGCCAAAACCTCATAATTTCCGCCTAACACCAGCGGGTTTCCAAGGTCGGCAATCGCTTCCACAAACAGCAGCAGGAATGAACTGGCAATGCCCGGCAGCAGCATTGGAATGGTCACCGTTCGGAAAATGCGCCAGCGGCTTGCCCCAAGGTTAATAGCCGCCTCATCCAATGCCGGGTCAAGCGCCTCCATCATGCCCCGTAAATTCAGGTACGTGATGGTGAAAAACGAGAGCGCCATCACAAATACGAGGCCATCCAGCCCGTAAATGTCATAGCGCACGCCGAAAATTCCCCGCGAAATGCTGCCGCTGCGCCCGAACAGCACGATTGCCGAAGTTGCCAGCGCAAATGGGGGCGAAATCACTGGCACCAGCGCCACAAAGTGCATAAAGCGCTTGAACGGCACATCCAGTTTCACCTGCACGAAGGCGAACAAAAAGCCTATGCCCGTCCCAACAGCGCCGACCAGTGTTCCCATCACCAGCGTATTCAAAACGATATTCTGATAGACGGGGTCAGTGACGTAACGCTGAAACAGCGGAAGCCCTTCTTCAGAGAAGCTTTCGCCCACAATCGAGAAGATTGGCAGCAAAATGGCGACCACGACAAAGAAGATCAAAAATAACAATACCGTCAACAAAAGTGGGTCTCTAAGCAAAGCTCTAAGTTGTTTAGCCTGTTGGCTGTTCCGTATCCCCTGCACAGCTTTCTCCTGATAAAAACGGCCTCTACTCCAGTGAGTAGAGGCCAGTTTCAGTTAAGACAGAGTATCAAAGGTAGGCTATTCCGTGGGTGCAGATGCAACATCCGCGTCAAAGCGCTCGGTAATTGCCACACGGCTTGCGCCTGCTGCCGCGAAGTTGTAGTCAACCACGTTGATTTCGCTCAGGTTCACAGCCAGCTCAGAAACTGCGGCATCTGGGTTGGTCGGCAGTTGCAGCGAATTGACGGTGGGGCCAATTTCCTGCGCCTCAGCAGTCAGCGCCCAGTCATACCACATACGGGCAGCTTCCGGCTCTGGGCCATTGAGGATGATCGCCATACCACCGATTTCGTAGCCGGTGCCTTCTTCGGGGAAGGTGGTGGTCAGAATACCATCAAAGCCTTCTTGTTGCAGCTTGGTGCAGTCATGCGAGAAGATGATCGCCACTGCAATTTCGCCTTGCCCGGCCAGTGTACCCGGTGCTGAGCCAGAACGGGTGTATTGCAGAATGTTGTTGTTCAGGGCGGTGAAATACTCGAAGGCGGCATCCACTGCTGCTTCGGTGGGGTTGCCATCTTCATCATAGCCGGTTCCCTCAGCATCAGCCTCTAGAGCATCAGCTTGCAGGGTTACAACCGTCCAGAAAGCGGTGAACGCAGTACCGGAGGTGGCAGGATGCGCCATAGCAACGAAACCTTGCAATTCAGGGGCAAGCAGATCGTCCCATGAGGTTGGGGCTTCAACGCCCAGTTCTTCCAGAACGTCAACATTGGAGCAGAAGCCGAGGGCGCCAACGTAAACGCCAGCCCAGTAGCTATCTGGATCTTTGTACTGATCGGGGATATTGGCCGCTTCCGGCGATTCGTACTGCTCAATCAGGCCGCCTTCTTCAGAAGCCGCAATGAAGGCGTCTGCCGGGCCGCCCCACCATACCGAAAATTCGGGATCAGAGCTGCTGGCGCGCAAACGGGCCAGCGCTTCACCAGAGGACAGGCGCACATAGTTGGTATCAATGCCAGTTTCGGCCTCAAAGGCCTCAGTCATCGCTACGCACCAGTCTTCCTGCGGCGTGCAAAGCACGGTGAGCGTGGTATCTTGCGCCAACGCCGGGGCAGCAACCACCGCAACCAACAGCGAAAGCAATAATAAAACTAAGCGTACTCTAGAGTTCATCATGATTCCTTTCTTGAAGCATTATTACCCTAAAAACCAAGGTTCAATTGTTAAATATACTTTAAATAACTGCGCTTTCCAAACAACCCACGAAGTGGATATATCGGTGAACAAACTGCCAAGATAAACACTTTTGAGTATAGAGAACGCCAAGAGAAGATTTTGAGGCACAGGAGAATATCGGATGGGCTAAAATCATTTGCCCTGTAAGCCCAGTTTGCGGCAAAGATACGCTAGTGTTTGCTGTTCTTCGTCGGTTAGGATGCCCATTTCGGCGGCGATTCCGGCGACATGCGCGGGCAGCACTCTTTCGATGAGGGTGCGCCCGGCATCGGTGATTGAAACCTGTACGTAACGCTGATCTTCAGGGTCACGCTCACGGCATACAAGACCATCTTTCTCTAGGTTTTGCAGCACAGTGGTCATATTGGCGGTGCTAAGCAGCAATTTACGGGAAATTTCCACCTGCGGCAAACGGCCAAGATGGTAAAGCGCCTCTAATACCCCGAACTGGCTAGGGGTGAGGCCAAAGCCGCCCAAATGACGATTCGCGCGGTCTAAGAGGCTGTTGGCAGCGCGAGTCAGCTTGATATAAGCGTTTAGCGCCTGAATTTCAGCATCGGTTCCCCGATATTTCGTACCCATGAGTTTTACTTTCATCTTCTAATACGTTTCTGATTGACAGCCCTATGATAGCGTGATATTCTATTCGATGTCAAATCATTCGACATCTAATTATCTCTAAGGGCGTCTATCATGAACGCACAGGATTTCACCCATCACTACACAGCGGCGACGGAGCCGAATGCGCCAACACTGCTGCTGTTTCACGGCACCGGCGGGGATGAAACTTCCCTAATTTCGCTAGGTCAAGCAGTTATGCCGAACACGGGGCTGCTTAGCCCACGCGGCAAAATTCTGGAAGGCACGATGCCGCGTTTCTTCCGGCGAAAAGCGGAAGGCATCTTTGACTTAGAAGACCTGATCTTTCGCACCCACGAGATCGCAGACTGGATTGAGGCGGCCATAGGCGAATACGGCATCCTTCGCGAATCGGTGATCGCGGTGGGCTACTCTAACGGCGCAAATATCGCCGCCAGCTTACTACTGCTGCGTCCAGAAGTACTGAAACGGGCGATATTGCTGCGGCCTATGCTGCCCCTGCAACCGGAAAAACTGCCGGATTTAAGCGGCGCAAAGGTTTTAATAGAAACCGGACTGCACGATTCATTAGTGCCGTCACAGCAGGCCGAAAGACTGGCACAGGTTTTAGAAGCTGGCGGCGCGGCGGTCACTTTCAAGCAGTTGGCAACCGGCCACGGGCTGACAAGCGAGGATGTGCTGAACGCTCAAGCATGGATCACGAAAACAGATTAAAGATCGTCAAGAGAAGAAGATAGCGCGACAAGAGTCGTTGAGAGAGGAAAGTAACATGCAACTGCACGGGCTTCATCATGTGACTGCGGTCACTGGCAATGTTCATAAAAATCATGATTTCTACACCCGAATTCTGGGGCTGCGACTGGTCAAGAAAAGTGTGAATCAGGACGATACCAGCGCCTACCATATGTTCTATGCCGACAAGATCGGTTCGCCGGGCACGGATATGACCTACTTCGACTGGCCGCAGGCTGCCCCGGAAAGGCGCGGCAGCGACAGCATTGTGAATACGATGTTTCGCGTGAATGGGCGGGCGGCGCTGGAATATTGGCTGACGCGATTCGATACGCATCAAGTGAAACACGGCGAGATTGAGCAGTTTGACGGGCGCGATCTAATCCGGTTTGAGGATTTTGAAGGCCAACGGATGACGCTGGTAGACGATCAGGGCGCAGATTTTGAGGGCGAGGTGTGGGATGGCACAGAGATTCCGGTAGAACACGCGATACGCGGCTTTTACGGCATCAGCCTTTCAGTGCCGCATCTTGCGCCGATGGAGCCAATTTTCAGCACGCTGCTGAACTTCGAGAAGATTTCCGAACAGCCGAACCCTGAGAACCCCGCCGAGACAATCACGATTTACGGGATGGACGGCGGGGGGCCGGGAAAAGAGGTGCATCTGATTGAGCAGCCCGATGTTAAGACGGGGTTTCTGGGGCGCGGCGGCGTGCATCATGTGGCTTTCCGACTGACGGATGAGGGGGAATACAGCCAATGGCTGGAGCGGCTGAACAGCTATCAGGTGCGCAATTCGGGGCCGGTGGATCGCTTCTATTTCAAGTCGCTGTATTTTCGGATCTCAAAAGGCATCCTATTCGAGCTGGCAACCGATGGGCCGGGATTCGCTAGCGATGAGCCGCTGGAGCATCTGGGCGAAACGCTGGCATTACCGCCGTTCCTTGAGCCGTACCGAGAGCAGATTGAGGCGAATTTGAAGCCGGTTTAAGGGGAAGGAAGCTGGCGATTTGTCGGGGGTGAAACGGATAACGCATGCGTTGTCCCTACGGCGGGCTGAGGCGGAGTAATCTCACCCCTCACCCCCCTTCATCCGCCATGTCCAGTTCGTCAGATCGTCACCCACGCGCTAGAGTCAACGCAAGATGGTATTCCCCTAGAAAAGGCTCTCAAGATGGCTGTTCCTATCCCTCAAACCTACCTGCCCACGCCGGATCGCTACGATGGGCGGATGCCCTATCGCTACAGCGGGCGCAGCGGCTTAAAACTGCCGGCCATTTCGCTAGGGCTATGGCATAACTTTGGCGAAGTAGACTGCATAGATACGGGGCGGGCGATGCTGCGCCGCGCCTTCGATCTCGGCATCACCCATTTTGATCTCGCTAATAACTACGGCCCGCCGCCCGGATCGGCAGAATCGACCTTCAAAGTTATTCTCGATAAAGACCTACGCCCGTATCGGGATGAGTTGGTCATCTCTACGAAAGCAGGCTATGACATGTGGCCGGGGCCTTATGGCGAATGGGGATCGCGCAAGTATTTGATCGCCAGCCTTGACCAGAGCTTAAAGCGGATGGGGCTGGATTATGTAGATATTTTCTATCATCACCGCCCCGATCCGGAAACGCCGCTTGAAGAGACGATGATGGCGCTGGATCAGATCGTTCGGCAGGGCAAGGCGCTGTATGCGGGCATCTCCAACTATAACGCCGAACAAACCCGTCAGGCGGCGGCGATCTTACGACAGTTAGGCACGCCCTGCCTGATCAATCAGGTGTCTTACAGCATGTTCAACCGCTGGGTTGAGCCTGATCTGCTGGAAGCCTGCCATCAAGAAGGCGTTGGTACGATCTTCTTTTCGCCGCTGGCGCAGGGCTTGTTGACGGATCGCTATCTAGGCGGCATCCCTGAAGATTCACGGGCGGGCAAGGCTGGCACGTTCCTCAAGCGCGAGCAGGTTACCGAAAGCAAGCTCAACAGCGTGCGCCGCCTGAATGAGATCGCCTTAGCACGCGGCCAAACGCTGGCGCAAATGGCGTTAGCGTGGGTACTGCGGCATCCAGCCTCCACGTCGGCGCTGATCGGCGCAAGTACCGTTCAGCAGGTTGAGGACTGCGCCGCAGCAGCGAAGAATCTGGCTTTCACAGAGGGGGAACTACGCGAAATTGAAGGCGTATTGGCCGTTTAGCCAAAGATGCGCCGTTTTATTACAGCTTCCCCCGTCCCTGTCAATGCAGGCGGGGGAAGCCTTTCATGCCAATGTTTCTGCCCGTTCTGGCGCGCGGCCAAACGGACTGCGTAATGCCCGCCCCGGCAGTTCGCCCGTAGTTTGCCCTTCAGCCACCACAAATGCCCCGTTCACCGCGACGTAATCCACCCCTTCAGGATAGCTGCGCGGATTTTCGTAGGTGGCTGTATCATGCAGCGTATCCGGATCGAAAATGACCAGATCGGCCATGAAACCGGGGCGCAGCATCCCGCGATCCATACTGCCGATGCGCCGCGCTGCCGCTGAGGTGATTTTGCGGACGCCTTCTTCCCATGTGAGCAGCCCCAGATCGCGCACGTAATGCGAAAGAAACCGGATATGCGAACCCCACCCACGCGGGTGCGGCCGGCCGCCGATCAGGATGCCATCACTGCCGATCACGTGCGCCGGATGCTGCATGATGGTCTGTACATTTTCTTCGTTGCCGATGAGCGAGAGGATAGACACACCTAATCGGGTTTGAGCGAGTAAATCAGCGAAATAATCAAAGGGTGTTTGCCCGGCGCGGGCTGCCGCCTGATCAATCGTTAGGCCGATGACCGCTGGATCGTGTTCTCCGAGAATCCCGCTGATCTGGATCATTTCCCAGCCAAGCGGCACGCCTTGAAAGCCATCTGATCCGGTCACTTCCAGTTCGTATCGCAGGCGTTCGCGTGTTTCAGGCGATTGCAGGCGCGCTATTGTGGCATCTGTGCCGCCGTCGTGCGACCAACCCGGCAGCAGCGAATGGAGCGTGGTTGCCCCTGCCAGATACGGATAGGTATCTAAAGTCACTTCCACGCCTTCAGCCCGCGCCTGATCGATCATCGCCAGCAGTTCAACGCCGCGCCCCTTGTTGATCGGAAACCCCAAATGCGCATGCGTGAGGTGTACGGGTACCCCCGCCTTCCGGCCAATTTCGATTGAATCGGCATAGGCCTGCAAGGCGGTCATGCCGTAGTTTCGGTGATGCGGGGCGTAAAAACCGCCGTAAGAACGCATCACCTTGCATAATTCCACCAGCTCATCATCGCTGGCGAACATGCAGGGCGCATAAGTGAGACCGGTAGACAGCCCGATAGCCCCCTCACGCATCGTCTGATCCAACAGGCGTTTCATGTGTTCCAGTTCGGCGGCATTTGGGGCGCGGTTTTCCATGCCCATGACCGCCAGCCGAATCGTGCCATGAGGGGCGAACATGGCGATATTCACGGCTACATGATGGTCAAACCGATCCAGATAGCTGGATATTGTCGTCCAGTTCCAATCTACCTCTGGCGTGCCGTTCCATCCGGCGATCTGCTCACGCAAGATGGCGGCTGTTTCTGGCGTGACCGGGGCTAAGCCCAGCCCGTCATGGCCGATCACGTCGGTGGTGACGCCCTGCCGTATCTTGCAGTCGTGGGTGGGAAAGGCCAGCGGTTGCAAGTCAGAATGGGTGTGCATATCAATGAAGCCGGGCGAAACTATGCGCCCCGCGGCATTGATCACGTGCTTAGCGGCGCTGCCATTCAGGGCGCCAATCGCGGCGATGCGATCCCCCTGAATGGCAAGATCGCCCCAATACCACGGCGAGCCGGTGCCATCTATCAGCCGCGCATTGATGATGAGTGTGTCAATCATGATTCTTTTCGGTATGCAGTCGGATACTATCTATGTTCAACAATTAGGCAACATTATAACCATCACCCGAAGTTATGGGCGGGGATTGCAGGTATGGGGAATGCGGAAAAGCGGAAACGTGTGCTTGTTTCACCCTACCGCCCGGAATCTCCCCCACAAAACTGCACGCCAGCAGATATACTATGGCCGGTTGAGATTAACGCAGAGGCGGCTGTTTCACATGTTCGGAAAAGTTTGCTTGGTCACGGGTGCGACAGACGGCATTGGTAAAGAGACAGTTCGCGCATTGGCAGAGGCCGGCGCGTCGGTGGTGGGCGTCGGGCGAAACCCCGCGAAAATTCAGGCCGCCATGCAGGATATTGGCGAAACCCCCGGATCGCTTGAGTTTTTGACCGCTGATCTCTCGTCACAGGCGCATATTCGGATGCTGTCTGAAGAATTTAGGCGTAAATATACGCGCTTGGATGTGCTGGTGAATAATGCGGGCGCGCTTTTCACCAGCTACCGCGAAAGCATTGACGGCATCGAAATGACGTTCGCGTTGAATCACCTTAGCTATTTTCTGCTCACGCATCTGCTGCTGGATATGCTGATTGCCAGCGCGCCTTCGCGGGTCATCAATGTGGCTTCTGACGCGCACAGCGGCAGTCAACTTAATTTAGAAGATCCCGGTCATAAACGGCGATACAGCGGTTGGGATGCCTATGGCGATTCCAAACTCGCCAATATCTTGTTTACTTATGCGCTGGCGCGGCGCTTATCGGGCACCGGCGTCACCGTGAACGCGGTACATCCGGGCTTTGTGAACAGCAATTTTCAGAAGGCTGCGGGATTGAACATGCGCGGGCCGCTAAGCTCAAAAGAAGGCGCAGATACGCAGGTTTGGCTGGCAACGACCGAGGATGTTGAAGATGTTACGGGGCGGTATTTCGTTCGCCGCCATGAAACAGAGTCGTCGCCCGAATCCTATAATCAGGATATGGCGCGGCGTTTGTGGGAGATGAGCGCGGGGCTTGTAGGGCTGCCACAGGAAAGCTGAGCGGCAAAGGGAAAGTTGAAGATTACATAGAGCACATCACAGCCTACGGCTGAGTATTGCCCATTTCCCACACGAACACGCTAAAATCAGGCGAAACCAAGTTTCATTGAAGGAGCATTCTCTTGTCGCACGCTTTTCGCTGGACGGCGCAAAAAATTCTAAAACGATTGTCGCTGATTGAACCGCTGGTTTACATTCAAAAACAAGCCATAGAACCTTTTCGATATATCACGCTGGAAAGCCCGCTGCAAGAACCGCCGGTTGAGGTGGGGATTGATGACAGCAGATGGGCGGTGATTCCGCCGCACAGCTATTGGGGCGCGTGGAAAACGAACTTCGCGATGCGCAGTCATTTCCAGATTCCGGCGACGTGGGCGGCTGATGCGCCAACCGCGCTGTATTTGCCGATGGGCGACTCTGGCGATTTTTCGCATCCGGAGTCGCTGGCGTACATTGACGGCAAGGCGCGGGCGTCGTCTGACCGGCATCATCACGAAATACGACTGCCCGACAGCCTGCGCGATGGCAAGCCGCATTTGCTGGCGCTGCACGGCTGGACGGGGCTAGGCGGGTGGAGCGAGGCTGAACCGCGCACACAGCCTTACATGCGCGAATGCGCGGTGGTGCAGATTCACCAGCCCACCCGCGATCTGATGGTGGCGACGAGGACGGCGCTGGATGTGGCGAAAGTGCTAGGCGAAAGCCACCCGACGACGGCCAAGCTGTACGGTGTGCTGGATGCGGCCTTCCAAACGCTGGACACCCGCGATCCGCTGGGGACAAGCGCGTTTTACGAGAGCGTGCCGGATGCGCTGGAGGTGCTAACGCGGGGAATTGCCGCTGCTGGAGCGCCGCTGGATGTGGATATTATCGGGGCGGGACACGCGCATATAGACGTGGCGTGGCTGTGGACACTGGGGCAAACCCGCCGAAAAGCAGGGCGCACTTTCAGCAACGTACTGCGGCTGATGGAACAGTTCCCTGAATTTACGTTCACGCAAAGCCAACCACAGCTTTACCAGTACACGCTGGAAACCTATCCCGAAATATTCGCGCAAATCAAGCAGCGGGTTGAAGAAGGACGCTGGGAGCTGATCGGCGGCACGTGGGTAGAACCGGACTGCAACACCATCGGGGCGGAATCGCTGGCGCGGCAGTTTTTGCTAGGGCGAGCGTTCTTCCGCAAGCATTTCGATACGGAAGATACGCCGCTGTTATGGCTGCCGGATACCTTCGGCTACAGTTGGGCGCTGCCGCAGTTGATGAAACAGGCGGGCATTGATTACTTTGTGACCCATAAGATGAGCTGGAACCAGTACAACCAGATGCCAGAGCAAATGCTGTGGTGGCAGGGGCTGGACGGCACGCGCATTCTGACTTACTTTTTGACCACGCCGGAAGGCGATACCTACCTACCCCACGCAACGACCTATAATGCGCTGATGTCGGTGGAGCAGGCTTTCGGCACGTGGAAGAATTTCCGGCAGAAGGGCGTCCATGACGAACTGCTGATGGCCTATGGCTATGGCGACGGCGGCGGCGGCCCGACCCGTGAGATGTTGGAAAATATGTCCGCGATGGCGCATTTTCCGGGCGCGCCGCGGGTACGCCCCGGAACTGTGCGCGAGTTTATGGATCGGATAGCGGAAGATGCGGCGGACAAACTGCCGGTGTGGAATGGTGAATTTTATCTGGAGTATCATCGCGGCACCTTCACCAGCCAAAGCCGGAATAAGCGCAGCAACCGCAAAAGCGAATTTCTGCTGCACGACGCTGAATTTCTGGCGGCATGGGCCAGCCTGAACACGGATTACGCCTATCCACATGAGACGTTCCAGCAGGCATGGGAACTGGTGTGCCTGAACCAGTTTCACGATATTTTGCCCGGATCGTCTATTGGTGAGGTGTACGCAGACAGCGCACGCGATTACGAGACAATCGCGCAGCTTGGAAGCGGCGCCCTTGAAGGCGCGATCACGGCGCTGGGGGATACGCTTCCGTCAGGGGCAGACCTGATCGCGATCAACCCGACATCATTTGGCGGGGCGCGGGTCGGGCTGTTCTCGGAGGCGCTGGCGGACGGGCAGCAAATTATTGATGGCAATACCGGCGCGGCGCTGATGACGCAGACGGTGGAGGATGGAACGCTGCTGGAGCTGCCGGATACCGCGCCCTACGGGCTGGCTTCGCTGCAACTAGGCGAAGCGGCGGCGATCACTTTCCCGAACGAACTCATCATCGAGGAAACGCCGGAAGGCATCGTGCTGGAAAACGGGCTGGTGCGGGTGGTGTTCAACCGGCAGGGCGAGATTGCGAGATTATGGGATAAAGAGGCGGGGCGCGACGTGCTGCCGGAAGGCGAAGCGGCTAATGTGCTGCTGGCGTTTGAGGATCGCCCGATGCAGTTTGACGCATGGGATATTGATGTTTATTACGAAGATCGCACCGAACGCATATCACAGGTTGAACACCTGACGATTATAGAAATTGGCCCCCTGCGCGCCGGTTTTGAAATTCGCCGCCGCTACCGGAACAGCACGATTGTGCAGCGAGTATCTTTACAGCGGGGCAGCAAGCAGATTGACTTCGATACGTGGGCAGACTGGCACGAACAGCATATTTTGCTAAAGGCGGCATTCCCGCTGAACATCCTTTCGCCGCTGGCAACTTTCGATGTTCAGTGGGGCAACGTACAGCGCCCGACGCACCGCAACACATCATGGGAACGCGCGCGCTTTGAAACCTGCGCGCATAAATGGGTAGATTTGAGCGAGAGCAATTACGGCGCGGCGCTGCTGAACGACTGCAAATATGGGCATGACGTGCTGGATCACGTGATTCGATTGACGCTGTTGAAAAGCGCAACAAGCCCCGATCCACATGCAGATCAAGGGGA
>DAOTUZ010000080.1:0-5539 GCA_034437295.1 Anaerolineae bacterium
TATCGGCCTGCTGTTATTTTCAAAACATCCATTTCTGCCCCCCGCACTCATCCTTCTAGTGGGCTTTCTCATCATCGTGCCCCCGCTGCCACAAACGATAGCGCTTGTTCACAATCGGCAGATGCCAGACTCGCGGGTAGCCCTACGACAGTGGGTAGATCGTAACCTTGTGCCAGGTTCAATACTCGTCACCGTCGATAATCACAAGACTTTTAACCCCATCTGGGGCGGCATTCCCTACCAAAATTGGTTTGATTGGGTTGAGCGTGCCGATCTTACGCTCATGTCACCGCAGGCATGGCATCAGGAAACGGGCGTAGACTATATCGCCTACCCTCTGGATCAGTGGGAAACCGCAGTCACCCTGTTTGACTCAGATAATGCCCTATATCTTGGCGAGTTCGGCGGGGATGGCTGGCGCGGGCCGCATACGATTCTTGTACGTAATACGCCGCTGCAACAGCTCAGCGAAGTGAGCTTTGCGGGTGAAATTGCGCTGCAAGGCTTTGAGTTCACATCTGCCCCGATGAACGCTGGCGATACCTTATCGCTCCGTTTTTTCTGGAAAGCGCTTGCCGATCCACCCGCGAACTATTCTGTATTTCTGCATTTAACATCTGCCGAAGATTTTATTCCTCTGGCGCAGGCAGACGGCGCACCCGCCGGCGGCGATCAGCAAACCGCGCTCTGGCAGGCGGGGCAATACTTCTTTAGCGATTCCTTTGCGCTAACATTGCCCCTAGACCTCGAATCCGGGAATTATGTCGTCCGTATCGGGTTATATGACTATCTTACTGGTGCGCGTCTACCCGTTTCAAATCCAGAGAATACGGGCGATTCGGCAGTGCTGTTCAGCTTCACCGTTGATAACAGCGGCGCGATAACCAATCTGAATACGGCTGATCAGGCGGGCTAATCCAACGCCTGCCTCAGTGACAGGCTAAGCGCCCTCACCGCCTCTACGCCTTCATGCCCAGCGCGTACTAGCGCGCTGCCGACGATGAATCCATCCATGATTGAGCTTACCAGCCGCGCATGCTCCGGTTTGCTGATGCCAAAGCCCATGACCAGCGGCACGCCGTTCACCTGTTCCCGCAAGCGGCTTATAAATTCAGTCAAATCATCTGGCAGTTCGCTGCGCGCACCCGTCACCCCTGTGAACGAGACGACATAGATAAAACCTGTCGCCTGTTCCGCAACCAGTATCACCCGTTCTTGCGTGCTGGTTGGCGCGAGAAAATAAATCAACGCCAACCCATTTTCTCGGCATAACGTGCTGAGCAGCGCCCCTTCTTCAGGCGGCAAATCCGGCACAATTAAACCATCTGCGCCTGCATCTACGGCCGCCTTCACAAATTCTGCCTCGCCATAAGCTAAAATTGGGTTGAGATAGCCCATCAACAGCATTGGCTGATCTATCCCGCGGTGTCGCAGCGCTTTCACCGCATCAAAACAGGCCTGCACGTTGATGCCATTCTCTAGGGCAATTTGTGTCGCCGCCTGAATGACTGGCCCGTCAGCCAGCGGATCGCTAAAGGGTATCCCTATCTCAAAACCATCTACGCCCGTCTCCGCCATCGCCGCAATAGCATCCAGCGAATCGTGATAATTCGGGTAGCCAATCGGGAAGTATGGCAAAAATGCGCTTCTTCCCTCTTGTCGCGTGCGTTCAAACATCGCGGCAATTGCCACCGTCCCCCGCAAAGCCGAATCAACAGGTTTCATAGCTGCTGTTTCCCGTATTCATAGAATCCCGCTTCAAAAAATTGTTTCAGAACCGGCGCCTGCAAATAGGCCAGTTCAAGCGCTTCAGCATCCTCGCGTGAAAACCAGCGCATCGCCTGCCCCTCGTACAGCGTTAGCGCCGTCTCTTCCGGATCAATGCGCATGAAATAGACGTGATTCGTCGTCTTTACCTGTCCTTCAACGCTGCGTGCCGGGCAGGTGTAACAAGACCAGTAAATGAGATCGACACCCTCAAGCCCTAGTTCTTCCAGAAGCTCGCGCTGAATCGCCTCATGTGGCGTCTCTTCGCCTTCAGCAGACCCGCCAAAAAGCGTCCACATGCCGGGGTATCGCAAATCAGGGCGATCATCCCGCTGCTGAAGCAGCACTTCAGCGGTGGGGTTGACCGGAATGACGCTGACGACTATTTGCTGAAGCTCACGCATTCCCCACTACCTTCATAATCGTTTCAAGGTCTTTGTCACCACGACCAGAAAGATTGATCAGGATAATCGAGTCTTTGGGCATTTCTGGGGCGCGCTTAACAGCTTCTGCCACTGCATGCGAACTCTCTAGCGCAGGGATGATCCCCTCAACCTTGCTCAGCAGTTGCAGCGCCGCCATCGCCTCATCGTCGGTTGCAGAGGTGTAAAATGCCCGTTCATTGGCGCGCAAATAGGAATGTTCCGGCCCCACCGCCGCATAATCCAACCCTGCGGAAATGCTGTGGGTGTTCATGATCTGCCCGTCATCATTTTGCAGTACAAATGTCTTTGAGCCATGCAGCACGCCGGGCCGCCCTTTGCTCGAATCGCCAAATCGCGCCGCATGTTCACCGGTGGAAATACCATAGCCGCCAGCCTCCACGCCGATCAATTCGACCTGTTCATCATCTCTGAAGGCATGAAACAGGCCAATCGCGTTGCTGCCGCCGCCCACACAGGCAATACAGACATCCGGCAAGCGCCCCGCCAGTTCAACAATTTGCGCGCGGGCTTCTGTGCCGATCACGCTCTGAAAATCGCGCACGATCATCGGGTAAGGGTGCGGCCCCAACGCCGAACCAAGCAGGTAAAACGTATCGCGCACATTCGTCACCCAATCCCGAATCGCCTCATTGATCGCGTCTTTCAGCGTCTTAGTGCCGCTTTCCACCGGAATAACTTCGGCGTTCATCAATTTCATGCGAAACACGTTCGGCTTCTGCCGTTCCATATCGACGCTGCCCATATAGACGTGGCATTCCAGCCCTAGCATGGCACAGGCCGTGGCGCTGGCGACGCCGTGCTGCCCGGCGCCGGTTTCAGCCACAATCCGCCGTTTACCCATACGTTCAGCCAGCAGCGCCTGCCCCAGCGCGTTGTTAATCTTATGCGCGCCGGTATGCGCTAAATCTTCACGCTTAAGATAGATTTGCGCCCCGCCCAATGTTTTCGACAGGCGTTCGGCATAGCTCACCGGCGTAGGCCGTCCGGTATAGGTTCGCTGCAAAAATGCTAACCGCGCCTGAAAAGCCGGATCGGCCATCGCTTCAGCATAGGCGGCGGTCAACTCATCCAGCGCCGGCACCAGCGTTTCCGGCACAAAACGCCCGCCAAAATCGCCGTAATAACCGCGTGCGTCGGGCACATTTGCGGCACCAGCCTCAATATAAAGAGATTGTTCTTGCATGCTAATTCATCGCTCCCACACGCTTTGCTGCCTGCACAAAATCGCGCATCATTGCTGCATCTTTCCGCCCCGGATGCCCGGCAATTTCAACGCCGCTGGCAACATCCACACCCCACGGATACACCGCCTCAACTGCGGCGGTCACATTTTCAGGCTTCAGCCCCCCCGCCAGCATCAGGCGTGGAGTCAAAGCCTTCGCAGCTAATGCCGTCTCATAGCTAGCCTGTTCCCCCGTGCCGCCGTATAAATTCGGGTGATAGGCGTCAATCAGCAGTGAGGGAATGCGCTCATCTTCGCTAAAGCCGGGCGCAAAGTAACGCGCATCTTCCCCGGCTTCAGCGGTATTTTTCGGGCGAATACCCTTATAGGCCGTGCCGTGCAATTCGCGCAGCATCTCTACCGATTCATCCCCGCTTAACTGCACAAAGCGGATGCCCACTTTTTCCATCGTCACCGAAATTTTGCCCACCGGCTCATTCACGAACAACCCTACGAGCGTCGGGCAGTCTAAGCCCAATTCCGCCCGCAGCGCCGCACACAATTCGCGGGCATCGTCTGGCGAAATATAGCGCGGGCTTTTCGGGTAAAAGTTCAGCCCTAGCAGGTCTGCGCCTGCTGCCGACGCCGCTAACGCATCCTCAAGCGAAGTGATTCCACATATTTTAACTTTGACCGCCATCTTTCATTTCCTGATCATCGCCGCAAGAAAACCGCCTATCTTCGCTCATTGGCTGGCATGCTTCGGCTGGCTGCTAAAGGCTTTGACCTGTACCGCTATATCGCCTGATTTAACCAATCCTTCGCCCACCAGCACCGCCGATGCGCCTAGTTCGCCCATTCGCCGCACATCGCCCGCTGAACGTATCGCGCTCTCAGCGACCAGCATCACATCTTCGGGCAGCACCGCAGCCACGCGCTCAGTTGTCCCTAAATCTTCGCGGAATGTACGCAGATCGCGGTTATTCACGCCGATCAACGCTGCCCCGCTCTTCAACGCCCGCTCGCATTCCTGAACATCATGCACTTCAACCAGTGAAGTCAGCCCCAATCCAGCAGCATAGCCGCGTAAATCGCGCAGTTGAGCATCATCCAACGCCATCACGATCAGCAAAATTGCGTCCGCGCCCGCTGCTCGCGCTTCATCAATCTGAACAGTATCAATGATGAAATCTTTACGCAGCAGCGGCACATCTACCGACATCCGCACATGCCGCAAATGCGCAAGATCACCCTGAAAAAATGGCGCATCGGTCAGCACCGAAATCGCGCTTGCCCCATTCTCCGCATAGGTTTTCGCCAATACCACCGGATCAAAGTTCTCGATCAGCAGACCTTTGCTAGGCGACGCCTTTTTCACCTCAGCAATTAAGGCCACGTTCGGTTTATGCAAGGCTTCAGTAAAATTCAGCGCTGGCGGTGCGCTCTCTGCTTGTGTGCGTAGTTCCGCAGCGCGTGGTTTTAAGCTTGCAACCTGCTCAACTTTAGCGCTCAGAATCTTATCGAGAATAGTGTCTGTCTTTACGAACAAGGACGCCCACCCCCTAGACTATTTCGCCCGTCAGTTTCTGACTATACGCAATCAGATCGTCCAGCTTCGCCGCCGCCGCGCCGCTGTCAATAACCTGGGCAGCCAATTCAATGCCCCCCGGAATATCCTCAGCCAGCCCCGCAGCAACAAACGCCGCGCCCGCGTTTAGCAGCACCACATCGCGCTTGGCACTGTTGACCGTGCCGCCCAATACTCCCCGCAAAATCGCCGCATTCTCTACAGCATCGCCACCCTGTAAATCCGAGATATGCGATCCCTTAAAGCCCAAAGATTCTGCATCCAATTCATATGATTCCACACGCCCATCGTGAAAATGGCTGATCCGGTTCGGGCCGGTGGTGGTCAGTTCATCTACCCCACCATAGCCACTCACCACCAGCGCATTAAGCGATCCTAGTTCGCCCAGCACATGCGCCAGCAAATCCGTCAAATCAGGTGCAAATACGCCCATCAACTGCCGCCGCGCACCCGCCGGATTAGTGAGCGGTCCAAGGATATTGAAGATAGTGCGCACGCCCATCTCTCGGCGCACGCCTATCGCATAACGCATGGCCGGATGCATTTTCGCGGCGAACAAAAAGCCGATGCCCACTT
>DAOTUZ010000081.1:0-20840 GCA_034437295.1 Anaerolineae bacterium
GCTTTCCATGGAGTTTGCCGGGTTCGCTCTATCATGTATCACTGAATGGTCATAAAGTTCTGCCGATTATACGAAACTGCGCGGGTAATGCCTACGGTTGCGCTTCAGTCTTCAGTATCCAACAATAAAGGATCAGGTCATAATTCAGGATGATCGTGAAATGTGTTCAAGCATGACCGTTAGGTTGAGGTGAGGGGGCTGCGGAGTAATTTCGCTCACTCAAAACCCTATCCGAAACTTAAGCAAAGGTGAACTCTTGATATGGATTTTGAATAACGCCCGCCCATTTCACCAGCTTGCTGTTGCGTTGTTAGCGCTGTTGCTCGCATTTGGCTCGGAAGTGCTGCTGTGGCCGCATGCGCCGAATAAAACAGCGGTTGAATGGCTGCTGGCCGTACTTCTATATCCGGCAATTGCAGCCCTGCTGCTGCATCTCGCATCTCGCTATCGTATGCGTGATCTGTTTGGTCTGATGGCGCTCGCGGGTATCTATGGAATCCTTAACAGCCTGCTGATAAACCCAGCTTCGACACTGGTTGATGTGCCGCGCACGTGGTTCACGCGGGTGTTAGGCGCGCATAGTTTGATCGGCTTGTTGATGATGAGCTTATTTCTTGCCTTGCTGCCATTCATTTCGCGGCGGCGTTTGATATTTGCAGCACTTATCACTTTCGGAAGTGGCATTTGCTGGGGTACATGGGCGAAGTGGTCACCGACATTTACAGCATCTGTAAACGAGCCAACGCCTCTTACACTGATGATGGGTGCGGCGATAATAAACGCGCTGGCAATTGGCGCAATTGGCTGGTTGCTGGCGAAACAGGATAGAGAACAAGGGCGGTTATTGACACTTTCGCGGCGGGGGCTGGCATTGGCAATTCTGGTGCTGGTGATTGCACTGATTATTCGGGTATCTGCGGGCAGCGTGGATGTGCTTTCGACGGTGACGCTTGGCACATTTGTAATGATCAGTCTCGGCGTGCTGTATTATCAGGAACGTGCAAGGGGCAGCACATTATTGGATACTGTATCCCAATTTTCCGGCACAAGGTGGATTGTTCTGCTGGCGCTATCTACCGGACTGCTGCTGGTTGGTGGCTTGATTGGTTACGGGCTGGAGCGGGGAGATGCTGCTAGCGATCCAGTTTTCGTTGTGACTACGCTGTTCACGGGCTACGGTATCGCATGGCTTCCAGCAGTGGCAGGGGTGCTAGGCGCACGGGCGTTAATTCGGCAGGCACGGATGGGACGACTCTAAAAAGTGCTGTAATACTGCTCAAGCCGGGCAATAATGGTTAGCCTCAGTTGAGCTATATCGGCGGCTTTCAGACTTGACCATAATCCTGAATGAAAACGCACAAATTCTTCATTGAAATCTAGATAATCGCTTGCTTGCCAAGTGGGCAAAGTTTCCGCCGTCACCAAATTCCATACCTGATCGTCAGAGGCAGGCTGCGGATCGAACAGCGGCGAGTCGGTTTTTTCGGTTTTTAGGCCAGCATTTTCGCGCCCAATGTAATAATTGCGAAACTGTTGGATGAAAACACCTTTTGGGCAGCGGCCGGCTGGATCGGAAAAATGCAAGAGGGTAAGTATTGTCACCAGAGAATAGGAAGAAGGAATCGTCATCGTAGACACAGCATTGATTAAATCGCGCGGATTCACGAACTCTCTCCACATGTATACAACGATGCTTGATATTGTAGGCGGATTTATAAATTGGACAAACGCGCTCGAAACAAAAACGCCGCGTTGTGTCCAGCGCGGCGTTTTGCATTCATTTCCGAATTACGCCTTTTGTACGGCTGCTGATGCAGACTTACGGGTATTCTGGCGTTTGATCTTCTGCTGATATTCAGCGAGGAAGTAGCTGCCGATGACGAATATTGCTGCAAATACTTGTAAGCCAAGACCCTGAATTGTGGGGTAGAAACCGAACCACTGCCCCATCCAATAAGGAATTTGCAGGCCGGGAATTGGCGTTATTGGCATCCAGCCCACAGCTTGCATCGCCTGTGTCGTGTGCCCGACCATAGTCACTAGCACTACGCCAATCATCACACCGGTGACGATCAGCATTTTCTTATAGGGTAGGCGCACTTGCAGCGAGAAAGTGATAAAACCAACGATAACAACGCCGATACTGCCCAGCAGCACACCCTGAATCACCGTCCATAAGCCAGCATCCAGTACCAGCGACTGTAGGAACAGGACGGTTTCAAAGCCTTCACGATAGATACTAGTGAATCCGAGCGTAATCAGCCCTAACGACTGGCTGATGGTGATCACGGCGATACCGCCGATCAGCCGTTTCTTGCGCTGGTGGAAATTCGCCATCCAGCCTGTCCAATAGACCTTGTGAAAGAACCAGTTGGTGATCAGCAGCAGAACACCAATTGCGATAAGCGAAACGATAACCTCTAGCTTTTCGCCCAATGGCAGCATGATTTGCAGCAGGTTGTGTGCGATCACCCATGTAATCAGCGTGGCACCCAGCGCGAACACGGCTCCCATGATGATCGGACGGCGGAACTGACGTTCTTCGGCGGTGCGTAGGCTAGCCAACAGTGATGCCAGAATGAGTACGGCTTCCAACCCTTCGCGGAACACGATGATCGCCGCATTGCTTATAATTGCCGCGGGGGCGCTGCCAACGCCAAGCGCATCCTGACTATCTGCCAACGCGGCGCGCAGCGCGCCAATGCCCGCCAGTACTTCATCCACCGGGGCGCGTGTTCCCAACAGGGTTGCTAGGCCATCCTGCCCTTCATATCCCTGCCAGAATAAACTTTCGACGCGCACGGCCAGTTCAGGGGCGAAACCACGCAGGCGTTGTTCCATGCCCATTTCGAGTAGTGCGTATGCTTCCAGTCGTGAAGACTCAGCGAGCGTGTATTCCCCCTGACGGGCGGCGCCTTCCAGTGTGTCTAGCACCGAGTAGATGACATCTACATCGGAGGCAGCATTGGCTTCCTGCCATTCGGGTGGGAGTAGCGCGGCGAGATCCAATTGTATGGCGCTAATGTTAGCCTGAAGTTCAGCAGGCTCAACAACGTCACGGATCTGGGTTTCTGCAAGAGCTAAGGCTTCACCGATACGGATAGTGATCTCAGGATTGATTTCCAGAAGTGCGCTTTGAAGATCGGTAAAGGCGGCAGTCGCCCCTTCTCGGAAGGTGAGCGCCTCTTGAATTTCAATGTCGTTGACCACTTCGCCGTTACGCACGCCGCGTTCATATTCAATAGGCACCAGCGAAATGAAGCGTAGAAGCTGCCCGGCGCGGCGCGCAGCTTCCTCATCAGAAAGCGGGGCAGCACGGAATCCCGTCAAAATTACGTCTATTCTGGCGCGGGCTGCGGAATAAGCGGCCTCATCACCACTTGTTGCGGCGTTTTCTAATGCTTCAAAGGCAGCACTTGCTTCAACCTGTTTATCGTCACCGTACTGTTCGCCGTAAGTGCCAGCTAGCAGTGAGAAATAACCTGCTGCTAAACCGGATTCTTCGGCGCGGCGCATGGTAAATTGGCGAGCAGCAGCTTGATCGGCATCGTTCAAGGCCACATTTAGTTGGGTTTGATAGCTGTCGTAGAGATCAGCGGTTACTGCTGCAAGCGCATCTTCACGGGTAACTTCCCCTGCCGTTAGCCCGGAAACGGCTAGTGTGGCATTAGCGCCGGGACGTGAAAAGCGGGTTGATGGACGGTAATCGCGCAGTGTCAGCCAGCGTTGAGCCGTCTCTGCATCGCCAGATTCCAACGCATCGAACACGACCAGCGCGCTTCCATGCAACAGTGCCGACCAAATGCGCCCGCGAAGCCCCGCCAGCACTAGCGTATCGCCTTCACTAGCGGCGGCTTCCGTACGGCCTAAATAGTTTGCTATCTGCCCTGCAAGAGTTGGATTGGCCTGCGCAATGATCGGCCGCAGACTCTCAAATTCGGTTCGTGCCGCAGTGGCGGCTTGTGTTGCTGATTCGGTATCACCATTGAGCAGCATTCCTTGCGCATCGAATAGCGCTTGACGAATATTCTCGGCAAGAGTGCGAGGAGATTGTTCCTGCCCGATGGTTATGCCTGCGCTGAATAGCAGCGCGAAACAGCACAGACCGAAGATTACGATATAGCGGAATTTCATAAGTGATACCCGAAAACGTTACAAGGCGCAGTACACTGCGCCCCAGCGATAGAGAATCATTGACTGATGGGTCTTAACTTAATTCGCTAGTTCAATGTTCAACAAAGCAGCTGCCTGAGCGATCTGCCCGGTGATGGTATCGGCGCGATCTTGCGCTTCGCTGCCATAAAAATCAGCTTCTTCGGCGGTGAAAACGCGGCCATCCTGCTCACTGCTGTACAAATCGGCTACATAAGCATGGAGATCGACTAATCCGTCATTGATGGCGCTGTCAAAATCGGCGCTTTCAGCGGCAACACGTGGGCTGACGCTTTGATAGACTACTTGTAACCCGCTGAGGATGCCCTGAATATCTGCTAGGCGCGAGATGGCTACGAAGTCGGTACGGGTGGCATCTTCGCCTGCAACGAAGCGGGATTCTTTCCATGAACCGAAATACTCGCTCATGGTGGGTACCATCACCACCAGCGCGGTGAAAGCGTCGGACTCAGTGGGTTCCCACACTTCAGCGGACGCTGCCAGTTCTTCAGCAACGTTGGTGAGCATTTCTGCCCCTGCTAGAAGTACAGCGGCATCGGGCAGCGTTTCGGCAAAATCTGCTTCACCATTTTCGTTGAGATCAACCCATACGCCGCTTGTATAGTCGGAGATGGTGCCCCACAGTGTCGCTTCGTTAACCCCGAAGAGATTTCCGGGACGCTCAAGGACGCGGCCATCGAGCAATTCTAAATTATAAGTTACGCCCTCTACCGGGTCTTCCGCGCCGGAAACGCCGGCATCTAGCGTCACGTCATAATCGGCAAGCGAGGGTACACCAGCGACGATGCCTTCCATCTGCTCATAAACCGGGCTGGCGACGATCCACGCATCACGCGCCGCAAGCAGCAGCGCAGCAGCCTCAGGGTCTTGTGCTAAAGTTTCGTAATCGAAGCTGGCCGTTTCAGCAAGGTCATAATACTGCAAGGCAATAGCTTCTAGTTCAGATGCCGCTTCAGTCAATTCCGCTGTTTTTCCCAACAAGAAAGTTTTGATTGCGCCTAAATCAGCGGTTTCTGATTCCTGCGCTAGTACGGGTAGCACGGAAGTGGCAGCCAATAGCCCCGCTGCGAATAGTTTAAGCAGATGATATTTAGTCATGTGATGTTCTTTCCTTGTATAAATCGGCGCAGGCATCATACAGGAAGATACAACCTGATTTCCACAAACGCGGTCAACCTTAGACTTGCGGGGCAGTATGCATCAAAGTTTTCCTTGTGAAACTATATTCTGAAGTCAGTTAACTCATTCCCTGATTGTGATCAATTACGATTTGAAATTGCGGTTAAATTTTCTGGTGTTTAGCTTTATACGGGGAATAGGGAATCGAGAGGCAAGCACTGTGCGCCTTGCTGGATCAACGATTGATTGCCAGTGGCAGGAAGATCGAAGGTGAAAAGGGGAATATTGCCTGCGATGGCGCGTTTTGCTGCATGCATCGCGCCGCCGTCAGCGGTAGTCTCAGCCACGAGCAGGCGGCTGCTGAAGGCTGTAATTAAGCGGTTTCGGGCGACCAGCGCCGGCGTTCGCGCGGACGCAACCGGGCTAACTTCGCTGGTGAGCGCCCCGCAGCGAATCAACTGTTCTGCCAACGCCTGATTTTCAGGGGGGTAAATATTGAGGATTCCCCCGCCAAGCACCGCCAACGTTCGGCCACCTGCGGCTAATGCCCCGCGGTGAGCAGCGGTATCAATGCCGAGTGCCAGACCGCTGACAACGATTACGCCTGCGCAGGCTAATTCATAGGCGATTCGCTCTGTTGCCTCAGTAACTTTTGGCGTGGGGCTGCGCGTGCCGACAATGGCGATTGACGGAGTGTTTACAGACGGAATAGCATCTTCAATGCCGCGCCAGAAAAGGATAGCAGGCGGATCAGGCAGACTCATCATGTGCGCCGGGTATTCGCTCTCACCAATAATCGCATAATGTATGTCCGCGCCATGCCATAACTCCATCTGACGCTTCAACCGATCCAATGGCGCGCCCTGAATTTCCCCGATACTGGCAGCAATTTTAGGGCCGATTCCATGCACATGGCGCAAGCTCGCTTGATCCGCGCTCAGAATGGCTTGCAAATTTCCATCGAACAGGTTGTTCAGTGCAAGAAGTTTTTTGCCACCAAGATGATTAATCAGCGCCAGCGCCACCCAACCGGCATCACTCTTCCTCATAGTATTCGATGATCGAGAGTAGCATCGCGTTGATAAAGGTATTCACCTGACGCAGTAAATGCCCCCATTCAGAGGCACTGCGAGGCGGGGTAATTTCAGACCACGTGAGAATTGAATTGATCACAAAATCGCTGAAATAAAGGAATCCGCGTACTGCTTGAGGAAGCGTTAGCCCATCCTCAGCCAGTACACGCGCATAGCCCTGCCCGATGGTGATGGCAGCAGCCAACTTCGAATCAGGGGCGCCAGCGGCTAGATACTGACGCAGCGATTCGAGTACCCGCCTGCCCTGACCACGCAGCTCTTCGCGGGTACTTTCGCTCATGGCAGCGTACCATGCCTCGCCCCCCAGCACGCCAGAATCCATCTGCATGCGCGTTTGCCCTAGCGCATTCTGAATGATAACCTGTACTTCGAGAGGCTGTAGTTCGCCCTGCTTTTCCGCCTGATGGAGAAGATCGCTTTTACGGAAGCGGCGGTGGCCGCCGGGGGTGCGGCGTGATAACAGATCGCCTTTATCGGCCCAGTTGCGTACTGTTGCGGGATGCACGCCAAGTAAATCGGCGGCCTGCCGTAAACTGATCCACTCTGTCGTATCGCTCATGGCGATTTCACCAGCCTGACTGGACGGATTGGCGTTTAAGGAAAGCAAAAACAATGCGCAGAGCATAGTATGAAAAGTAGATTTTTGCTACTTGTGGCGTCAAATATAAATGGATGGATAGTGTCGGGAAGGTTAGAAGGCGAAGGGCAGAGTGTTTCTGCCCTTCAATTGCTTAGTAGACTTAACCGGTTTACTCGCCGCCAGTTTCCGGAGTTGGGATCAATGATGACGAGATATCTTCGACTGCGGGAACTTGTGGCGCCGTGAAGTTCTGCTGTGCGACGCCTAGGCTGGCAAGATCAAACAGGAACGGTGAATTAGAAGGCAGCAGCACCAGTTCAATGTTATCCGATAGATTTTGAATATATTGATACTGAATCAGAGAGGGGTTCGCGGCGATCTGCTGGCTGACCAGACGCAGAGCCTCAGCTTGAGCTTCGGCGCGTAGGATGATGGACTGAGCCTCTCCTTCGGCGCGGGCAATTTCGGCATCACGTTGGCCTTCCGCCTGCGCGCGCGCCTGTTCGGCCTCTTGTTGAATTTGCTGTACGCGCAAACGGGCGCGTTCTGCTTCCTGCTCGGCAATTTGCGCTTGCTCAATGGCCTGTGTAAATTGCTCTGAGAAGTTAATGTCGCGCACCAGTAGATCGGTGAGCGTAAATCCTTCTTCGCTCATACGTATGGCGAGTTCCTCTTGAATCGCGGATTCCATTTCACCGCGACCCTGCCCATAAATTTCCTGTGCGCGATAGCCGGAGACGACATCGCGTACGAGACCGCGTACTGTAGGCAGGAACAAATCTTCCTGATAACGATTTTGCCAGCGGGTATGGACGAGATTGGCATTGTCCGGGGTGATGCCATAAAGCACGGAGACATCAATCAGTACTTCCTGCCCGTCAATAGTGCGTCCACGAACGGCATTATCCCCCGCGCGATCCCCCGCTTGCGAGTCGCCGGCCATGGCAAACTGCTGCTGCTCAATCGGGTAAATAGTGGTATTTTGTAGAACCGGAACGATGAAATGCGTCCCTGAACGTAGGGGCTGCGGCGAAAGTTCACCTGAAAGGGTGTTAAATACGACAGCGACTTCGGTGGGTTGAACGACAATGATGCCCTGCCCGATGATGGTAAAAACCAGACCTGCAACAAGACCAACGCCTGCAAGTATCCACCCGTTACGACCGGAGCGTCCCTGTGATGAGGAAAGTACCGCGCCGGCAATCCCGATGACACAAATGACGAAGCCAACGGCGCCTAAAATTCCGGTGACCGAGCTTATGCCCATAAGATTCATTACTCCCGTAAGTTTGATTTGAATAGTGCATTATAGCGGTTTGAGAACGGCAATCAGAGGCATGGAACGTCAGCCCCCCACAAATTGGGGGCGAGAGAATATTCAGTTGCAATTTAAGCATAATAACAAAATATACTTTCACAAATTCCAACCTATGCTAGTATTTGCTCTGCTTACCCGTGAGTTTAGGAGGAAAGCGCGTGTTCAGAAAAAGTAAGCGATGGTTCATTATTTTTGCAATTTTTATAGGGGTTGTCGGAGTTTCGGCTCAGGATAGCCAAACCGCTGATCCCTCAGCTGAGGCTATCTTCGGGGTGATCAATGTTCCCGATGGTTTTGTACTGGATCCCACCCTCTTAACCCTGATTGCTGGCGGTGGCGTTCCCGCTAATAGCTTGCAAGAAGACTGTGTAGGCCACCTTTCTTCAGCACCCAGCGCGGTTCTAAACCTGGATGAAACCGATGTTGAAATGCTGCGTCTATTCTTCTTCAGCGATGATGACGCAACGCTTACCGTCGTGACACCTTCCGGCGAGATTTTATGTAACGACGATGCTGGCCCCGGTCTACTGGATCCCAGTGTTGATGTTGCAAGCCCTGAAGCCGGGCGCTACGCAGTATTTGTAGGCAGCTACAGCAGCGGGCAGTTGGTTCCTGGCTTTTTAGTGATTACCAGCCAGGATGCAGTTGGCGCTAGTACGCTGAACTTAGGAAGCCTTGTGGCGCGCGCCTTGAGCGCGGCAAATTCAAATGAACGGGGCATTCCGCTGCCAGCGTTTGATGTAAGCACAATTGATTTGACCGCCGAGCCTATTTCCGGAACGCTGGATGTTGCTGCCGGTTTCGATACCCTCAGCGTTGAAACTAGCGGCGGCGGCAGCATTTCAGCTGTATCGCTGGACTCCGTCGGCAATATTTGCAACGGCAATATTTCCGCAGCGCCTTCTGTGGTGGTGACCGTTACAGAACCTCTGCCATTTGTGCGCGTCTTCTTTAACGGCATGGCGGACTCTACGCTGATGATTTTGCGGGATGATGGCGCGTATGTGTGCAGTGACGACTCAAACGGGCAGTTGAATCCTTCGTTAGAATTTGCCGACGCCGCGCCGGGAACTTATGCGATCTATGTCGGCTCGTTCGATGTACTGCAAATAGTTTCAGGCACGTTGGTGATTACCGAAGATGCTTCGGTTCAGGCCGAAGCGTTGGGTTCATCTCCATTGATTGCACCCGCTCCCGGCAGCGGTGAATAGGGAGGATGACGAACATGAAACGGACAACGAGCGTTTTACTAATTGCTGTGCTGCTCGCAATTTTCGGCGTATTCGGGGCTACAGCGCAAAATACAGCGCCGTGGTCAGCCCAGTTCTACAATAATCGGTTTCTGGCAGGTAACCCAACAGCGACAACTTCCATCTCATCGCTGAATATCAACTGGGGTACTGGCATTCCAGCGCAGGGCATGAGTAATGTCAATTGGAGCGCGCGGTTTGCGACCAATTCCGTCTTTAGCACGCCGGGCTTTTATATGTTTTCGGTGCTGGCAGATGATGCTTTCACCCTTCGCGTGAATAACGCCATCTTCATGGATACCACCGGCAACCCCCAACCGGGCAAGACATTGAATGTGATGATCCCGATTCAGGGTGGCTCTAACCATATTCAGGTGGATTTCATTCAGAATACCGGGGTTGCGTTTATTTTCGTGAACTGGACTTTCTTTAAGCCGCTTGGCGGTGGTGGAACCGGGGGCGGTGGCCCAGTCATCATTGTGCCTACGCCGGTTCCGCCGAATACTGTCGTGCCTTCCGCATCTTCGGTAACCACTGAATTTGGCAACTTTACGCCGTGTATCGGGCAAAGTATTCACCAGTCAAACTGCTTTGTTAGCAACGGCGCATGGAACGCCCCGAACGTAGGATCTATTCAACTAGAACCGCGGATTTTGATCTGGGGGAACTGCACGCCGGGCGCAGTTGTGATCCAGACGGTGTTTATGGGGCAACCACCGCGTTCCACCACCTGTTCCAAGACTGAGGCCGGTTTCTTCCTTACACCGGTGAACACGTAACCATTAGTTGCCCCTCACCCTGCTTGTGATAACAAGCGGGGTGAGGGGTCAAATAGAGCAATTTGCCTGTTTGTAGACCCTGCTTAATACCCCCGTTCGCGGCTAAAGGCATTGAGCAGTGGGCGGTTTTCCACATAGCGACGCAGATTTTCAATAAACACATTGGCCGCGCGCGCCTCGTAATTGGCCGTGGTACCCGCGATATGTGGCGTGAGGATGACATTGTTCATATTCCACAGCGGGCTGCTTTTTGGCAGTGGTTCTTCTGAGAATACATCTAGCCCCGCGCCGCGAATACGCTCGGCTGCGAGTGCGGAAATCAACGCCGGTTCGTCCACCAGATCACCTCTAGCAGCATTGATCAGTACGGCATTTTTCTTCATGGCCGAGAGAACAGATTCGTTGATCAGATGATGCGTTTGTTCGGTCAATGGCGCTAGTATCACGAGATAATCACATTCCTTCGCCATCGAGGCGACAGCTTGAAATGGATAAATTCGGCGGGGAATTTCTCCAGATGCGTCGCCAGTTCCCTGTTCGCGGTAGGCGAGGCCTTCTTCAGGATGCATCACATCATACTTGGCCGCCAAAACGGTCATGCCCAGCGCATTACATAGGCGTGCAAGTTCGCGCCCGATGCTGCCATAGCCGATGATGCCAACGGTTTGATCGCGCAGTGGAACGGATGCGAAGGTGATGGCCGGCCCGGCGGTAGGCTCTCCACGCTTTTGGGGCCATTCTGCGGCAGCCTGAAAACGCAGCAATTGTAGAAGCTGAAAATTAAAAGCGGTCATCAACATCAGGCAAAATTCCGCCATAATGGTGGCGTGGATGCCGCTGGTGGTGGTCACTTCAACGTCCTGCGCTTTGAAGATCGGGGCTTTCACCATATGATCGGCGCCAGCAGAATGAAGTTGAATCCACCGCAAACGGGGTGCTTGTTCTGGCAGAGGGAAATTATTAGTGGTGTACAGTACTTCTACTTCAGCCCACACCTTATCGGGAACTGTGCCGGCATAGCGTTCAACCTTGAGACGGGGTGAGATCGCACGGAAATCTGCCAGTTCGGCATCGCTGAAGTCAAAATTTACAACCACATTGATTGGGCGGGACGGATCACCAGAGGGAACACTCATCAGTTTTGCTCCTGTTAGAGTAGCGCCAGCCAGATCGCGGTGTTAGAGTCTCCGTGTAGCAACAAGGAGTTATGACAATGGGCTTGATGGATGGCAAAGTGGCGCTGATTTTCGGCGTTGCTAACAAGAATTCTATCGCGTGGGGCATCACCAAGAAACTACATGATGAAGGCGCGACAATACTTCTCTCTTATGCGGGGGAAATATTGGAGAAGCGCGTTTTTCCGCTGGCTGAGGAAATCGGTTGTACATTTGTAGAGCAGGCCGATGTGACCAATGATGCGCAGCTTGATCAGCTTTTTGAAAAGGTCAGGGAAAGGTATGGTCGCATTGATACGCTGGTACACTGCGTGGCTTTCGCCAACCGTGAGGATTTAGGCGGGCGTTTTGTGGATGTATCTCGTGAAGGCTTCAAGACGGCGATGGATATTAGCGCCTACAGCCTGATTGCGATGGCGAAGCGCGCTGAGCCGCTGATGACTGAAGGCGGCAGCATTATGAGCCTAACCTATTACGCCTCTGAGAAAGTCATGCCAAAATATCATGTGATGGCGATTGCCAAAGCGGCATTGGAGACAATTACGAAATATCTGGCAAATGATCTTGGCCCGAAGGGTATTCGGGTTAATGCGATCAGCGCTGGGCCGATCAAAACGCTGGCGGCAGCGGGGGTTCCCGGTTTCCGCTTGATGTTGAAATATTCGGAGAAGGCGTCGCCATTACGTAAGTTGGTCACGCAAGAAGAGGTGGGCGATCTGGCGCTGTTTCTCGCCAGCAATATGAGCACGTCAATTACTGGCGAAGTAATCCATATTGACGCTGGCTACAATATTCTGGGTATGACGCTGACCGACGAAGACCGCGAAGCGATCAACGATTAGTCTATATCAGTCTATGAGGTTACTTTGGCCGGCTTACGATGCCGGCCATTTTGTTTTAGATCGCGGTGAACGGCCCGATTTCCTGTATTTGCACCGCGACGCCATCCAGATGGCCGGGTAAATTCGCTACGGCAGTTGCAGCTTCCCCTGTGATAGGCTTTGCTGTGGGGTCAACCATCACGATCACGCCGATCTCGTCTGTATCCTGATCTTCGATATGGATGCTGCCGACGCCAACGCCAATAACGCCGGGTACCGCCAATAACAGCGGTTCGTATTTTTTTTGCACAGCGATAGCCCGTTGCATAGCGTCATCTACGGGCGATGTTAGCTCAAAGTCATTGTTCATATGTCTATCCCCAGAGTCGTCAATACCACATCTATTGGCGTGAAGATGGTGGCTAAAGAGGAACCAGCGAACAATAAACCAACGGCACGATTCTCTGCGGTATCTACAATCAGCGAACCGCTGTCCCCCCCCTGACTCATCGGGTCAGCGATCACCTGACCGACGAACTGTGCCTGTTTATTCCCGTGCGCGGTGGCATAACCCACATTTACGGTGGCGTTAAGCAGTTTGATACTGCCTTCAGTGTAGCCGGTGGTACGGCCAAACTTACGTACGCGCATGCCTAAGGTAGGCGTTGTAGTTGTATTGACGATGCCGATTTGCTGGATGTCATCACTAAAAAGTGCCAGATCAACCGGACGGCCAAGCGCGCAGTCACAGGTGTTTTGCGGCGTAGATTGCGCGTCAAATGCCCGTACGTTTAAGACCGGTGTGGGGCCATTTACAGTTTGCGCAACAACCTGCGCGGCTGAAACGGCTTGTACACGCTTGCTGCTGCCGAACAACCCGGCAGCACCGTTGAGCAGTGAAATTAGTACACTCAAAATATCACAGGATGCGCTGGGCGCGGATGGGTTCGTGGGGCTGCTGGGTGGTATTGGTGTGGGATCAGGCGTCGGGTTTTCGGTGGGTGGATCTATAGGCAGTCCGACAACTTCCGGGGTGTTAAACTGCGAGTCGCCAATATAGGCCAGCTTTACATATCGCTCCAACTTGGCGACTACATCCGCCGGGTTTTGCCCGCCATCCATCGCCGCTGGTTGCAAGATAACATCCCCTAAGAGCGCATCGTTGCAGTTTGCCAGCACATGATTATTGGAAAGTAGGAACATGTCGCCGGTACGCTTGTCTTTGACCATCGTCCCCAACGTGCCTGCTGTAATTTTGAAGTGGCCGATGCTGACGCCTGCGGGAATGACCGGGCGAAAACGATCTTTCGGGGTCTGGTTTGCCCAGAGCTGTCCAACTTCAAGCACGTCAGTACGCATTCCTTCAAGATCTCGGGGGATGATCTCCTCAGGAGTTAGCGCCGCCAGCGGTTTTTTGCGCTCAACTAGCACTACGACAGCAACTTCGTCGGTAGGCACGCCGTCTTTATCTTTATAACCCACGCCCACGCCAACAACATTGGGTTTGTTCAGAAGATCCTTTTCATGAAGCGATTGTGCCTCAAATGCTTGAAATTCAGACATCCCTGTCTCTCCCCATATTGTATGGCGCTGCTTGAGTTAATCTTACTGCGAATTTGCGGTGACCGCTTTAGCCGGGGCTATTTCCCATCCGTAAATTCTACAAAAGCCGAATTTTCAGCGAAGATTTGAATCTGCAATCTCGCTTCTGCGCTCATTCAACTAGAATGCGAATGTCATAATCATTCATGCCGTTGATGCCAATCCAGAACGGGCGCACCAGTTCGTAATCACAGCTTCCTTCGGTCACAAATCGCAGACGGATGATATAAGTTCGGGCGGTATCATCTTGATCGACGCTCAACACTTCATGGCGCGCATCACAGCCACGACCGCGACTCCAGAGGCCGGCAATGGCGCGGGTAGGGATGCCGTCAACCGGCGCAAAATCAAATTCGCGACGAGTAACGGGGCGAGGGCAGAATTGACTGTTATCCGAACCATCAAAAAGCGCAGTCAGCGCTTCCGCGCTGCGCATCACGAACACTCGTCCCGCCGCATCATATGCCGATTCAAAGCAAATCCCCTCAAATATAGAATTTGCATCAGCAAAAGCAAAAGGCAGTAATGTCCATGTTGGCGTGATCGGCAGCACGTCGGTTGGCGTAGGAACAAGCTCTGAGAGTGTTGGCGTTGGTGTGGCCTCCGGCGCGTCTCGCGTGCAGGCGGCACAAAAAATCAGCGAAATGAAGGCTAGAAATATAGAGATCTTTAATTCGCGGACGTATAGAACTCGTGGTAACATGACTTTGCACGCAGGCGCACTTTTACGATAGGTTCCATTCTCTATGCGCATCTTGATCATATCCGATATTCACGCAAATCTCACCGCCTTTGATACCGTTCTCAATGATGCAAAAAATGATTGGGATTATGTATGGTGTTTAGGCGATGTTGTGGGGTACGGGCCAGACCCCAATGAATGTGTGAATTTACTCAAAACGCTGCCCATGCTCTGCCTTGCCGGAAACCATGACTGGGCGGCACTAGGGCGGTTGGATATTCGCACCTTCAACCCCGATGCTCGTAAGGCGGTTGATTGGACCCGCAATACACTTACGCCTGCAAATACGGCGTTTCTTGAAGCGCTTCCCACTACCTTTGTTGTTGGCAATTACACCCTTGCTCATGGAAGCCCGCGTGAGCCGGTGTGGGAGTACATTTTAGAGCCATTGATCGCCGCGCTCAATTTTTCTCACTTCGAAACGCCGTATTGTCTGGTTGGGCATACACATCAACCAATCATTTATGAGCAAGTGAGCGAACATGGCGATACTGAGGCCATTTCTCCGGTTTACCGCGCAAAGCGGCAGTTGAATGGCCGCCGGCAGATCATCAATCCCGGCAGTGTGGGGCAGCCACGCGACGCAAACCCGGATGCTGCGTATGCAATTCTTGATGATGAAACCAATACATGGGAGTATCGCCGGGTGCCATATGATATCCCCTCTGTGCAAAAACGGATGCGTGACTATGATATGCCGGAACGCTTGATTGCCCGGCTTGAACACGGCTGGTGATCTATGGCCGGTAAGCGTGCTGCTAAAGAGACCGATCTGCTTGATGACCTGAGTGGCGAAGATGGCGATCTGGGCGGCGCTGATCTCACGGCCAAGATGCGTGATTATCTGGCGGAAATTTTTCGTTTGAGCGATCGCGCTCGTGATATAGGCGTGAGCGATGGTTATATCGGTACATCGGCGTTGGCTGAATTAAAAGATGTCAGCCCGCCCGCTGTGAACCGGATGGTGACGCGCCTGCGCGAACTTGGCTATTTAACCCACGAACCCTATAAAGGTATTCGTCTAACTCCAGAGGGCGAACGCGAGGCGCTTAAACAGCTTCGTCGTCAGCGTATTGTTGAAGCCTTTCTGGTCAACGTGATGCAGTTCCATTGGCACGAAATTAAGTCAGAGGCAGATCGCATGGCGCATGCGCTGCCAGATGTAATTGCAGATCGTATGTGGGAGATGGCCGGGCATCCGGAAGTTTGCCCGCATGGCGAACCCATTCCGTCGGTAAACGGGGATCTTCCCCTGCTAGATGATCAGCTTCTGATCGATGCGCCACATAATCACCTGCTGATCGTCACCCGTGTGCGCGCCCGCGAAAGGGATCGGCTTGAATATATTGCCGCACTGGGGTTGCTTCCGGGTACGAAAATTGAAATTTTGCAGATGGCCCCCTTCAATGGGCCGATCCAGCTTCGTGCAGGCAAAGAATATCGCATTATCGGCCACAACCTTGGCGAGATGATCAAGGTTAAGCCAGAGTGACGTTTTCCATCCGCGCCGCTGAAAATCAGGACGCTGAGATACTTTCAGCTCTCGCTTATCGCTCCAAAGCTCATTGGGGCTACGACGACACTTTCATGCAGGGCGCGGGCCAACTTTTGACTATTACCCCGATGATTATTTTGCTTAATCCGATCTTTGTTGCCGAGATTGACAGCGAAATAGCAGGCTTTTACGGCCTGCGAATGTGGCGCGACGAACCGGAAATTGAAAGGGCGGTTGAGCTGGATTATCTGTTTGTTGAACCAGTTTATATTGGCAAAGGCATTGGCCGTGGGCTGTTCAGTCACGCCATAAAAACGGCGTCGGCATTGGGCTATCGCACGATGGTCATCGCTGCCGATCCTAATGCCGAAGTTTTTTATGAGAAGATGGGCGCCGTCACCTTTGCGGGCTTTCCATCTGATCTTGTAGAAAATCGCGTTCTACCGCTGATGCGCTATGAACTTTCGGAGTGAACCCGCTTGTCACATATCGTAGTGATCGGGGCGGGGCTTACTGGGCTAGCTGCCTGTTGGGAATTGGAACAGATCGGCGTGAATTACACGCTGATTGAGGTGAAGCCGCGCCTCGGCGGCAGTATTCAAACCACTTGTCAGGATGGCTTTATCTTTGATGACGCTGCTTTCGCCCATGAGAAAGATAGCAATTGGCCGTTTCTCAATGCCCTTGATCTGAATGAGGCCGAGGTTTTGCGCTGCATTGGGAAATGCCGGGATAGCGCGCTGGTTGTTTTTCGTGATGGCACCGATACGCTGGTGACTGCGCTCTCTAAAATGCTCAAACACACCGTCATGACTCGTATGGCGGTGAGCAGCATCGGCTTCGTTGATGATCGGCGTTTGGGTGTTTGCCTTGAAAATGGGCTGATGCTGGAGACGCGGGGCATTGTTGCAGCATTACCGGCGCGTTATGCTGAACATATGCTGCGCTCGTTGAGTATAGACGCCGCCTTTCGACTGCTGGATTATGAATATGACCCTACTATTCGAGTCTCTCTGGGTTATCACCGCCGCGATCTGAACACCTTTGATATGGATAGAGTGCATGAACGCGCCGCTGCCGCAGGCACCCCCTTGAAATTCATACAACTCTACACGCATGAAGAACTGCCAGAGCGTATTCCTGCCGACCATGTGATGCTGCGCGCTGGACTGCGCCTAAGTGGGGTGATTCAATCAGACAATGCCCTAGAGTTTATGATCGGGGCGCTAGAAAATTCGGCGCCGCTGGCATATGCAGTGGGCTGGTGGCCGGAAGGAGATCCGCTGACCCGCGATTTGCCGGGGCACAGCGCCAATATGGAAGCGCTGGATGCACTTTTACCGCTGAATGTCGCCATTGCTGGCAGTGATTACCGGGCGCGGGGCTTGAATGATCAAGTCGAACAGGGACAGGCAGCGGCGCGGAAAGTTGCCGCAAATATCGGATGACGCAGGGTATGCGATTCGTATTTAGCTGAAATTCACAATCTTCTTCTCAAATATTCGGGCAGATTACATTTATATTCAGAGTACAATGGCGGTGCAATCGGGCGATTGTTATGCGCTTGTGTAACGATTCTGTGGCATAAGGCGCGAAATTCTGCGCGATTCTTACGTGAAATTAGGAGTTTTCATAATAAGTATTATTGAAATTGACTATTCAAGCCTAGGCGAACTGATATAATCACTGATATGCGATCATGAGAAACGATGCGAAAATTCCGCCGGTAGTTGTACAGATCCGTGATATGACCAAAACGTACACGGAAGGCGGGGTTGCGCGCACAATACTTGACAGCGTTAATTTAGACGTTCATGAAGGTGAATTTTTCGTTCTGTTAGGGAAGAGCGGCAGCGGTAAGAGTACGCTGCTTAACCTCGTCAGTGGAATTGATCTGGTTGACTCTGGCAGGATTGTCATTCACGATACCGATATTACCCATTTGAATGATCGCCAGATGACCCTTTTTCGACGCGATTACATTGGGTTTGTTTTTCAATTCTTCAACCTTATTCCTACTTTGACAGTTCTTGAAAATATAATGCTGCCTCTGGAATTAAGCGGGCAGTATGACCTTGCTCGTAAACGGGGCAAGATGCTCTTGGAACGGGTCGGACTTGCAGATCGCGCTGCTACTTACCCTGATCGGATTAGCGGAGGCGAACAGCAGCGGGTCGCTATTGCACGGGCGCTGGTGAGCGATCCAGCTTTAGTGCTGGCAGATGAGCCAACCGGTAATCTGGATGAGGAGACAGGGGAGCGCGTGCTCGATCTGCTGTTGGAAATTACACGTTCATCAGGGAAAACCCTGATGATGGCAACCCACAATCCTGAGATTGTGCCGTTGGCCGACGTTATATGCCGGATCCACGAGGGGAAACTTGTGGTTAGCCAGCCACATACAGTGGAGGAAACATCCTTATGAGCCAGTTCGACGAACTTGCATTGAAGCAAGCCTTATCTGAACTGCGCGACGTGAACAAAGAGAAGCGCCGCACAGCCGTGATGAAGTTGGGTATGATGGGCGGGGATGAAGCCGTTCGTAGCCTGATCACCATCGTTCGTAACCAAAATGAAGATTTGATCGTTCGTGGGCGTGCGGCGCTTATGCTTGGGAAGTTGGGCGATGATCGCGCTGTCGATCCTCTGATCGAAGCGCTGCAATCGCGGGGCTATCAGGCGCGGGTGAACGCGGCGCAGTCGCTGGGCAAACTGGGCGACCCGCGCGCAATACCGCCGCTGGTAAAGATTGTGCGCACTGAAACCGATACAGTGCGTGATACTGCCATCCAATCGCTGCGGCAGTTAGGTTTTGATCCAGATGCTCCGCCAGATGCAGATGCAGATGCTATTCCCGACGCATTTCGTAAAGCCTTGAGCGACGCTTAGGACTTTATCATTACTGGGAGTCTACGCGCTCATCAACGGGTGCCCGGTTAAGGCATCCGTTTTTGATTCCTGAGAATCCCTATAACCTGATACACTCGTCAAATTATTCCCGCGTATAGGCTGCCCATGCATTTACCAATTATCACCCGCCTTTCTGGGCGTTATATTTTCCGCAGCATGCTGCAAAGCGTGCTTTTTATCGTCGGCGTGGCGTTGGGCGTGGCGATGGTGGTGGCGATTGATCTCGCCAATAGCAGCGCCAGCCGTGCATTTGAACTGAGTGCGCAGTCTATTGCGGGTAAAGCGACCCATCAAATTGTGGCGGCAAGCGGAGAACTGCCCTCAACTTTGTATCGCGATCTGCGAAACGATCTTGCGCTGGAAACGACTGCGCCGATCATTGAACATCTGGTGCGTTCGCCGCAGCTTGGCGATAGACCGCTGCGCTTGCTGGGCGTAGACCCCTTTGCCGAGCCACCGTTTCGGAATTATCTGACCAATATTGAAGTTTCTGGCGAAAGCCAAACCCCCTTTGATGCACTCACTGGCTTTCTGGCGGTGCCAAATACCGCCTTGATCAGCGCCCGCACCGCTGAACGCTATGGCATACAAGCGGGGGATACCATCACGGTGCAGCCCGGCGGTACCTCATCACAGCTTCAGATTGTGGGCGTGTTAGTGCTGGATGGATTAGGGGCATCTGCGTTAGATGACTTGATTTTGACCGACATCGCCACTGCGCAAGAAGTGGCCGGGCATTCGGGGATGATCAGCCGAATTGACTTGATTCTACCGCCTGATTTTGACACTAACCAGATCGCCGCGCTGCTGCCTGAAGGTGCGATCCTGACCACCCCTTCAGCTAGAAGTGACGTGTTGAGCCAGCTTACTAACGCATTTGAGCTGAATTTGCAGGCATTAAGCCTGCTGGCGCTGGTGGTTGGCGTCTTTCTGATTTACAACACCGTCAGTTTCAGCGTAATTCGCCGCCGCGCTGTTTTCGGTATTTTGCGCTCTATCGGCGCGACTCGCAGCCAGATTTTACGGTTGGTACTGGGTGAAGCGCTATTTTTGAGCGTCATAGGGGTGGTGATCGGGTTGGGGTTAGGGATCATCTTTGGGCGTTTCGCGGTGGGTATTATCGCCCAAACGATCACCGATTTGTATTTCACGGTGAATGTACAGGGCGTAACGCTGGACGTGGCGACGTTGGTTAAGGCGGCGGTGATCGGCCTATTGGCGAGTATTGCGGCGGCATTCATTCCGGCGCTTAGCGCCACCAATACGCCGCCGGCAGGATCGCTGCGGCGATCTTTATTTGAAGAAAATGCGCGCCGCTTGCTGCCGTTGGTTACGCTGATCGGCGTGATCATGGTCATACTGGGCATTCTACTGCTGCAAATTCCTACTCGCGATCTCGCCCTCAGCTTTGGCGGCTTATTTTGCATCATTGTGGGTGGGGCGCTGTTCACGCCGTTGGCGCTGGAGATGATCACGCAGTTAGCGCCAAGCGTGTTGACGCGCATCTTTGGCGTGCTTGGCAAAATGGCCCCGCGTGCCGTATCGCGCTCACTCAGCCGTACATCGGTGGCCGTCGCTGCGTTAACGGTTGCTGTGAGTGTGTGCGTCGGCGTCAGTGTGATGATCTCGTCATTTCGCAATACGGTCACCGAATGGCTGACGATCACACTTGGCGCAGATATTTATATTTCCCCGCCGCAGGTGATGGCGGTACGCGCACAGGGAGATATTGATCCCGAATTAGCGGAGCGCGTGGCCGCTGTCACTGGTGTCGCCCGTGTG
>DAOTUZ010000082.1:0-33950 GCA_034437295.1 Anaerolineae bacterium
GGCAAGAAATTTAATATTCCACTGTACCAACTGCTAGGCGGAAAAACCCGCCTGCGAATCCCAACCTACAATACCTGCATTGGATTCGGGGAAATTCAAGACTACGCAGCATGGCAACCGGAAAATGACGCGGGCGCGCTGGCTAAAAGCTTGATAGCCGACGGCATCTATGCGATGAAAATCTGGCCGTTTGATCGCTTTAGCGAAAGCCATTTCGGTCAATATATTCACCCAAACCAGATTGAGTCTGGCTTACAGCCGATTCGCCAGATACGCGATGCCGTGGGAAATGAAATGGAGATCGGCATTGAATGTCATTTCCGCTGGAATCGTGCCAGCATAGAGCGCATTGCGCGGGCGCTTGAGCCATACAACATCCTGTTCCTTGAGGATGTGATTCCAGCAGTTCACCCGGATGAGATCAAGCTGCTTTCCGGGCGCACCAGTATCCCAATCGTTGGTTCAGAGACATTATTCACACGCTGGCAGCTGCGAGAGTGGCTGGAGAAGCATGTCTCGCAGATCGTAATGACCGATCCGCTATGGACCGGAGGCATCGCTGAAACCCGTAAAATCGCATCACTGGCCGAAACTTTCGGCGTACCACTGGTGCTGCACAACATCGCTGGCCCCTTCTGCCATGCGGCCTGTATGCACCTAGGCGCGCATATTCCTAACCTCTTCTTTGTAGAATCGGTACGTGCCTTATACAAGTCATACTTCAGCATCATTGGTGATTACACGCCTGAAGTAATAAAGGGGACGATGGATGTGCCGGAAGGCGCAGGGTTAGGCGTGAATCTTCGCCCGCAAATGCTAAATCGACCCGATCTCACCCGCGAAATTTCGGAGGGCGCCGGCCTTGCCGGAGGCCGCCGCACGATGGGCGATCATTGGGCAGTTGAAGAAATTCGCTGATTCTGGCTTCAACTCAATGCGGAGAATGAGATGGTTTCACTCTCCGCATATCTATTCGCAGCCCTAGCGCACACCCAACAGCACTTCTATCGTGAGTTGATCCAACCGCTCATAATTGAGACCTTTTCTGCCAATGCTCACACGATCAAAATCAGTAGCTCTTAGCTTAGCGACACCCTCGGCGCTGTACGCTTTCAGATAATCGAACGCCCCGTCATTTGCATGGATTTCGGCTAGCAACGCCTGAATTTCGGGATCGGCGTTAAACCTCTGTGCCTTCTCTTTCAGGATGAGATAGGTGCGCATACAACCACGCGCAAAATCTTTCACGCCCTCGTAGTCTTCGGTGCGATAGGCATGAGCATCAAAATGCCGACTGCCTGAATAGCCAACATCCTCCAGAAATTTCACCAGGAAAAAATTCTGTTTAATCATCGCCGCGCCAAAACGGAAGTCCTGATCATAACGGCCAAAGAGCTGATCATTGAGATCAATATGGAACAGTTTGCCGGCATCCCATGCCTGAGCTACAGCGTGCATGAAATTCAGCCCAGCCATATGTTCGTGTGCCACTTCCGGATTTACACCAACCATTTCAGGGTGATCAAGCGTGGCAATGAAGCCCAACATAGCGCCAGTGGTTGGTAGGTATAAATCGCTGCGCGGCTCATTGGGCTTGGCCTCAAGCGCAAAGCGTAAGTCGTATTTCTGGCTGATCACATATTCGGTAAAGAAATTGATGGCTTCACGAAATCGCTTGACCGCATCGGCAGCGTTCTTGCTGGCATCGGTTTCAGTGCCTTCGCGCCCACCCCAGAACACAAAAACTTTAGCGCCAAGATCCACACCAATATCTATGGTCTTAAGCACCTTCTGATAAGCATAAGCGCGAACGCGAGAATCGTTTGAAGTGAAGGCGCCATCTTTGAAGATGGGATCGGTAAAGAGATTCGTTGTCGCCATCGGCATCTTGAGGCCGGTAGTGCTCAATGCCGCCTTAAAGTCTTTAATTATCTGGCGTTCTTCATCGGGCGAAGCGTCAATCGGAATCAAATCGTTATCATGATAATTTACGCCGTAAGCGCCCACCTCCGCCAGCAAGTGAACAATATCTACGGGGCTAATAACATCACGAACCGGGCCACCAAATGGATCACGCCCGATATTGCCGACTGTCCACAACCCAAACGTAAAGCGATCTTCGGGTTTCGGTACATAATTTGTCATTTGTAAAACCCCCTCATTTTCGGAAGCCCTTCGCAAGTACTAAAAGTAGCTATTCAGCAGCCCACCCACAACATGGGTCAATGGAAAATCTATCATACAAATTGTAACCTTCTAGCGCGCCAACACCCAAACCCGCCGAACAGGGCAATCGTGTCAAAAAGAAACACGAGAAAAGGCATTGAACCGCCAAGCGCGCCAAGGGAAGATGATTTACGGGTAATATCGCCCCTTAAATCCCCCTCAGCCATTGTCCATTTTGGAGGCGGGAGCATTTTGAGTTAGCAGCAGGCGGAGAACTTATGCCGATTTGAGGTGGCGACTTACTTGCCCCTTTCTCATACGCCGATATAATCCTGCAATCTAAGCAATTCCCTAATAATATAAGCTGCTAGATCATCCAAATTCGGTCTCAGGCGAGCGGTCGTGCTGCGGCGCGCTCGAGACATTGTTTTCTTAAAGTACGTTTAGGTTAAAGGAGTTTTGGTATGCGCAAGGCTTCGCGGTTATTAGCAGTAGCTCTTCTTATTCTTGGTGTGGCAGTCATCGGCATTGGTGTCGTTGGCGCTCAGGATGACGGCCTTAGTTTCGCAATTGTCAGTCATGGCGGCGCCGGAAATCCATTCTGGATCACTGTCATCAAGGGCATGGATGATGCTTGCGCCCTTCTGGATGCTGATTGCCAGTGGCTGGCAGACGATACTTACGGTCTCGAAGCAATGGCAGGTTTCTGGGATGATGCATTAGCCTTGGATCCTGACGGCATCGGGACAACCGTGCCGGATCCGGATGTCATTCGCAGCGGCGTTGAACGCGCAGCCGAACTCGGCCTACCGGTCATTGCCCTGAATACTGCCGATCCGGGCGCAGGTACCGACGCTGCACTACCGATCCTGTTCTATATTGGCGCCAATGAATTCACCGGTGGTGTTAGCAATGCTCAGCGCGTGTTTGCTGAAGCAGCAGCTGCTGGGGCAACCATCAACAAGGGCGTCTGCACCGTTCAGGAGCAGGGACACAGCGGTTTAGAAGCACGCTGCGCAGGTGTTGAGAGCGTATTTGATGAGATGGGTGTGCCAGTTGAGCGACTAAACATCACCAACGATCCCGCCGAAACAGCCGGTATTCTCGCTGACTATTTCGCGGCGAACCCGGATACTAACGCGATCTTCATGCTTGGCCCCGCCCCGTCCTCTGGCCTCAATCTGTATTTGACCGAAGCAGGTATTGAACCCGGCACGCTATTTGCAACCAGCCACGATACCAGCGCGGAAATTTATCAGATGATTCAGGATGGCTCTCTGCTTCAAACCATTGATCAGCAGCCCTACCTGCAAGGCTTTGAGACCATCATGTGGCTGTATCTGAACAGCCAGTTCGAAATGGCCCCCGGTGGCGATATTTTCACCGGCCCCGGCGTGATTGACTCCGGCAATGTTGATGCGATCATTGACCTGACAGCAGCCGGCTATCGTTAAACCGTGTATTAGCTGTAAAAATGCAGTGACGGGTAGGGGCGATAATACCGCCCCTATCCTGTTTGAAGATAATTGTTACTTATTGGATTGGTCAGAAGGTTTATTCTTATGACTGGCACAACTGCTCCCATTAGACCAGCCCAATCTTCAGCAACCGAAATAGAACGTCGGTTATTACGCAATCGAAAATACATTACGACGATCATTCTGCTAGTTGCTGCGGGGATTCTTGGATTGATCGTTGCCGAGCAAATTATGACTGGCTGGTTGGCGCTTGGAGAGCGCGCGAATATCAGTCGTCGTGACTTCAACGTTCTTGAGATCGGCGCTGCGATTGGCGCTGCGCTGTGGGGCATCCTTTGTCTGTATTCGGCATTCGGTTTAATTCGCCATCCGAGTACCCCTTCATACACAGATTATCTTGAAAATCGCGTTGGGCGTACATCAGCAGGTGTGCTGATCACGCTCGCCTTTTTGCTCATTTCAGCATTGCTCTGCCTACTTTATGCTGAGCAATTAGCCACTGGCTGGTTGGCATTGGGCGAGCGCGCCAACATCAGCCGGAGAGACCTTAATTTATACGAAATTATAGCTATCCTTTTCACCGTCATTTGGGCGATAACTTGTCTGCGCACATTCTGGGCAATCTGGAAGCGCGACAAACGCAGTTGGCCGTGGGCGCAGTGGATCGCACTACTGACTGCTCTGGTCAGCGTTGCTGTAGTCTTTACAGGGACAATCAATATCCGCGCAACTTTACCGCGCAACGGGACGGTTGCGGATAATTTACCCGCGGCGATAGAGCTTGTTGCCCCCGGACTAATGCTCTTTCTGGCAGCAACCGTCGTTTATAGATACCTTACGCTTAGCGTCGGTCTTTCGGCAGACCAATCCGTTCGGAATCAACTAGCAAAATCGCCTAGCGCCGGGGCGATTATCGGGCTTGTAACCTTAATCGTCGCATTTTCTATCGCTTCGCCCCTCTTCCTCGAACCGCGTGCGATTGCCGGAGCGCTCTCAACCAATGTCACCAACGGCATCGTCGCCATTGGCATCACGCTGTTGATGATTTCAGGCGAATTCGATCTTTCGGTTGGTTCAATTTTTGGCGCTAGCGCGCTAATTTTTCTACTCGCGCTCACCGAAGGGGTTTTCGGCCTGCCGCCGATGCGCGCAATTCCTGCCGCGGCTATCGCATTGCTATTTGCTGCTATCCTTGGCCTGATTAATGGCGTTCTGCTTATTCGAACAGGAATCCCTTCGTTCATCGTCACTCTAGGCACACTACTAGCTTATAGAGCAATAACGCTGGTCGCACTACCGGAAGGTCGTATCATCCGCTATGCCGACTATCGCCTTCCTGATCCGGTCATGGAATTCAGCCCCTATGTCCTAATTGCGCTTCTCGTATTAGTCGCAGTGATTCTTTTGTTTCTAGCCTATCGTCAGATTCCGCATTTATGGGGAAATGTGCTTTCACGAATCCGGAATTTCCGTGAAAACGAATCGCCATTTCGCGATGTTCAGTTAATAGCGCGATTCATATGGTCAGCAATGTTCACAGTCGCTATTATCGGGTTAATTATCGGATGTGTGTCCGGAATTATTGATCTTCTGGGCCGCGGCTCGGCCAATATCCCCGTGAGTTTCTTCGATATCGCGAACGGACGCATCGCTTCGCTGCCAGTGATTGGCCCGCTAGATGCTTCGATCAATTTACGAACTGGCGTCATCTGGTGGTTCGTCCTCGTCGTGATCTTCCAATTTATCTTGAATCACATGAAGTACGGTGGCTACACCTTCGCTGTTGGCGGAAACCCCGGGGCGGCGCTTGCTCAGGGCATCAGCGTCTCACGCATAAAGATCACCAATTTCATCATTTGCGCAGTCCTTGCGGGTGTCGCCGGAATTGCGTTCGTGTCCCGTGTAGGCAGTGTAGGGCCTAACCTAGGGGAAGGTCTGGAGCTAGAAGTGATCGCAGCTTCGGTGATCGGCGGCACATTGCTCACCGGCGGTTACGGCAGTATTTTCGGCGCGCTGCTTGGCGTGCTGATCTTCGGGCTATTGCGCACCGGGCTGGTGCTGATAGGTATGGATCCCCGTATATTCTATGGTGTGCAGGGCGTGATCATCATCGTCGCTGTGATCATCAACACCGCTGTGCGTAGGGTGAGGACGTAATTATGTCCAACACAAATGCTACACCTCTGGTCGAAATGAGCGGAATTGTCAAACAATTTGGCAGTGTTGAAGCATTGCGCGGCGTTGATTTCCGTGTGGATCAACAAGAGATCGTTGGCCTGCTAGGGGATAACGGCGCCGGAAAAAGCACGCTGATTAAAATTCTCACGGGTGTGCATACCCCCACACGCGGGCAAATTCTGTTTGAAGGCAAACCGGTAACGATTGATTCACCGCATGCTGCGCGTGAACTAGGCATTGAAACGGTCTATCAAGATCTCGCGCTAGTCCCGCTCATGAGCATTGCGCGCAATTTCTGGCTAGGCCAAGAAATTACGCGCCGCATAGGCCCTTTTAACCGGCTTGACCACAAAGCCATGGCTCAAAGCACAAAAGCAGCCTTACTCGATATTGGTATCAATATTCGCAACCCTGATGAAGCCGTTGCCATGATGTCTGGTGGTGAGCGTCAGTCTATCGCCATTGGCCGGGCAGTTCATTTTGGGAAAAAGCTGCTCATATTGGATGAGCCAACATCAGCGCTTTCAGTAAAACAAACCGGCGAGGTCTTAAAATACACCCATCGGGCGAAGGAACGCGGCTTGTCAGTGATTTTCATCACCCACAATATCGCTCACGTCCATGAAGTCGCAGATCGATTCACCATCATTCGTGGTGGTCGAAAAGTTGGAGATTTCTACAAACACGAAGTTTCCGAAATGGAAGTTGCAAACATGGTTATGACCGGCGCAGTGCCGGAGCGTCTCCGTTTGGGGGGGCAAGACGAATAGGCTGAGGCTTTATTGGTCAATAACGCTTCCAGCTAATTCGATTTAAAGCTCGAATATTTCACCTATGTTTTCGAGGGAGTCCCATCGTTATGCGTCTAAGAATACACGTGCTCTACCTGACCACTGCAATCTTATTGGCAGCATGTGCGCCGGAAAATTTGGATATTACCCCAAGCCCGACGCCGACATTCACCCCTGAGCCAACAAGCACACGCGCCCCTACTAATACGGCAGCCCCTACAGAGACGCCAGATCCAAATGCGACGCCAGAGCCGCCGGTTTCCGCTGAAACTGACTCTACACCTGAGGCCGAAACGACACCCGAGCCGGAAACATCCTTTGACATCAGCACAACACTGGGATTTGTGGATGCGGTGATCGCGGCGATTCCGAATCCGGTCAACGCCGGGACTATTCAATGGCAGCGTACTAATGACACGATCACAGGGCAGAACGTGGTCTATATGCCCAATATTCAAAATGGGGATGCTGGTAGGGTTTACTTCTCTGAGCGCGGCGGCGGCGCAGGGGATGTAACGATAGCAATGTTTGATAGTGAAGAAGCGGCCAGCGCCTATTTTGAACAGCGTGCCGGGGATCGACGGCTTGAAAATGGCGATGAAGAAGATGGCTTCCCCACACCAAATATATTTGGCGGCGGTACATACGGTTCAATGGGCTTAATTCAGGATGGATCGCTGGTGCTGGTCGTTTCTATTCCCCGATTCTCAAGTACGGTATCTGGCAATCCAACCAAACCTCTAGCGCGAGAATTTCTAGAAATTATTGAACAGATCAGCAATTGAACAGTTTGTATGAATAGGGCGAAATACTCGCCCTATTCAGTTTCAATAACGAGGGGCTTCAGTCGCCCATTGTGTTTAATCAGCAAAGTGCCGGGCAGCAGCCCGATTCGCCAACCAGACAATCATCACTATCCCTAATGCCAGCATCCCCACAATCCCGAATGAAGATTGAATACCTATTCGATCCGCAGTTGATCCTAGAATTTGCGGTGTTATGAGAATCGCCAAGCCCGCCGCCAGTGATATGCGCGCGCTAGCCGTGTTTGCTCTTTCTGGCACAAGATTTGTGATAATAGAAAGCGTCATAGGGAATAAGTTGGCAATACCCAACCCGATCAAAAATAAGCCGGGAAGCGCGGTAATCGGCGAGCGCGAAAACCAGAATATCGGAAACCCGATCAGCAAAATAAACGATACTGTCAACAATAGTTTTGAAGGCGCTATCGCTCGGCTTAAGCGACTGCCGATCCACCTTCCAAGTACTGCAGCCGCAAAAAATGCAGTCATTGCCGCAGCAGCATCTACCCGCGACAGGCCAACCGCATTTTCCAGAAAATCAGCGCCCCAGAAAACGGTGCTCCACTCTGCTGAAACACCGAGTAATATCACTACCCAGTAAAACCAGAAAAGTGCTGGAAGTTTTCCCTCCGGCTGGCTTTCGGGGGTCTCATTTTGTGGGGCTTGCGGGATAGGCAGGCGAAATCGGGTCGCCAGCGCCGCGAACCATGCTAATATTCCCATGATGATTGCAAGCCGCCAGCTTAACCCGAAATGCTCGGATTGGCTGATCATCAGCGGCGCTAGCATGGCTGCGGCACTCGCCCCTACATTCGATTCAGTGAGGGCAATCGCCCTCCCCGGCCCATGATGATCCGCGAGAGTCGCCTGAATCATCACCAGCAGATATGAGCCAACCGTACCCATCATAAATGAGCCTAAGATGGTGAGAACGGCGGTGTGCCCAGATGTCAGTATCAAAGCGCCAACAGCCATTCCAGCACCGCCGCCCCAGAAAAGCGCGGCGCGTCCAAAATATTTGGCGGCACGGTCTGCGCTAGAACCGGCAATCACCATTCCTAACGCAAAGGCGCTGAAATGCAGACCACGCAAGGTATAGGACAGATCAAGTTCTACCGCCAGAAATGGCATCAATGGGCCAAGCGCCGCCTGTAAATAGGCGTAATACGCCAGCATAAAATAGGCAAGCCACGTAAAACGATCTCGAACGAATGTAAATGCAGCAGTAGTCATTGAGGATCGTTATTTCGCCCGAACTTCCCGTTAAGCTCTTAGATTTCATCCAACCGCACAGGCCGATGTTCAAGATACGACTTGCGCGCAGCAATGCCCATGACCACGGCTTGCCGCCCATCAATTCCGCCAACGGAGACCGGTTTATCCTGTTCAAGCGCATCCACGAATGCGCGTATTTCAGCGATGTAGCTTTCAGAATAGCGCTCAAGGAAAAAGTTTAACGGCAAATCACGATAAACGTTCTGCGCGGTACTGACATGCGCCGCATTTGGAAAATTGTTATCCGTCTCAATTTTCCCCCCGCTGCCAAAAACCTCTACACGCTGATCATAGCCGTAGACAGCTTGACGACTGTTATCAATGGAACCAATTACGCCATTGGCAAAGGTCATCGTCACCAGCGCCGAATCAACATCACCAGCCGCGCCAATGGCAGGATCAACCATCACTCCGGCGAGCGTATAAATCTCTTCAACTTCACTGCCAATCAGATAGCGCGCCATGTCAAAATCATGGATGGTCATATCCACGAACATCCCACCAGACACCTTGACATAACTCAACGGCGGCGGAGCCGGATCACGGCTGATAATATGCAGACGATGCGGCGTGCCAATTTCGCCACGCGCCACGCCCGCCCTCACCCGCCGGAAATTTGGATCAAACCGGCGATTGAAGCCGATCTGCATTTTCACGCCAGCACGATCTACCGCCTCTAACGCAGCATCAATTTTTGAGAGGCTCAAATCAATGGGTTTCTCACAAAAGATCTGCTTTGCAGCCAGTGCCGATTCAATGATGATCTCGGTATGTGTATCGGTTGCCGTACAGATCACGACAGCATCCACCTCAGGTTTTGCCAGTAGTTCGCGATAATCTGATGTCGCATAAGGAATATTCAAATGCGCGGCCGTCTCTTCGGCGGCAGAAAGCTGAACATCTGCGATCCCAACAACCCGCGTTTGAGGAATGCGATAGCACAAATTCTCGGCATGTATCCGGCCAATACGCCCCGCGCCGATCACTACAACATTAAGCATGATTAAACATCCTTCTCTTAGATAGGTTTTCCACGACTTATATCCAATGTAAATCTAGCGATAACAGCGGTGAAGTGAGCTACCCTGCATGTGGCAAAACCCACAAACGTGTTTTTTCAGGGAGCGTATCACGGGAAATAGCCACCTCCGTTAGGCACGGAAAATCAATTTCATCATCGGCAAAATAACGCATGAATGTTTCTATCCAATATGTATTCCGTGGGCGGTAGCGCAAGGTACGAAAGTGCATTGGCACTACAATCTTTGGAGTCACATGGCGGATCAAAGTCATCAAATCATCAAGTTCAATCGTTGGATGCCCGCCTGCCAGCGCCAGCAGCACATCAATGCCCTCAAAAAATCTGAGCTGTTCCATGCTCAGCGCGTTTCCCATGTCTCCCATATGCCCAACGTGAATACCATCCACCTCGAAGCGATACATCCCATTCTGATCAGGGTCATGCTCACGGTGATTCAGGGCTTCCATCGCTTCAACAGCGCGTACTTCGATGCCCTGTTCAACTGCCCATCCATTTGCCTGTGCCAGCGTCAGTGCATTGATCACTACTGGATGTCCCGGAACAAGATCGGCGCGGCAGTGAAAAGAGTCATTCTCCGAAGAAATAATCACAAGCCGGGCTTCATCCAGAATCGGCAGGTAGCCTGCCGTTTGCGGCGTGTAGGGATCGGTCACAATCCGCAGCCCATTATCAGCAGTAATCAAAAAACTTGCGTGACCATACCATTTTAGTTTCACATCATCTTCACCCTACAAATGGCATAATTTCATTGACCACCATATCAAGAACTGCTGGATCAGGCAGCCCCAGAATATCAATCATGAAATAGCTACAACCGGCCTTCACAAAGGAATTCATCTGTTCAACAATTTGCGCCGGAGTGCCGACAAATGCATTATCACGATGCCATTGAGTGCCGCCTCGCGCTTCTGCCTCGGCTTCAGTACGGCCAACGGCAACCCGCCCGAACCAGGTTTTGCGAATAGATGCCCAGTCTCGCCCGATAAACTCGCAATGTGCTTTGAGAACAGCGGTCTTTTCAGTGAAACGATCAAGCGTTGAATCTGAAATATTCCACATGTCTGCGTATTTTGCCGCCAGCAGCATGGTCTTATTACCACCGCCGCCCACTACAATCGGAATTTTGGGTTCTGGCTTTGGCTGGCAAAAAGCATTGTGGACAGAATAATGCTTCCCCTCATAAGTTACTGGATCGGGTTCCGTCCACATCCGCTTGAAAATTTCGAGCGTGTCTTCTAACTGTTCAAGCCGAATGCCAGCCCGCGGGAACGGGTAGTTATACGCATGATATTCGTCTTCCTTCCAGCCTGCGCCAATACCCATAATGAAGCGCCCACCGCTTAAAGATTGCAAAGTCGCCGCCATTTTCGCCATCAACGCGGGGTTACGATAGTTTTGCCCTAACACCATTGGCCCAACCGATAGTGTCGGGAAATATGCGGAAAGATAAGACATAACTACCCAAACTTCATGTGTAGGTGTCATGTTCCAGAAAAAGTGATCGGTCATCCATAGGCTGCGGATATGCTCACCAAGCTGTGGCAAACTTTCAACCAGATCGCTTACAAACCGTTCCGGCTCACCGGGAGGCGGGCCGAACACGAGAGACAATCCAAAATCTACGCTCATGATTACCTCCAGAAACTATGTTCGCGGGGTTATGAGGTTGATGCAGGTGCTTTTGCTGTCTTACGCCGCTTCGATTGCACCCAATCGCGCCCCAGCCAGCCAACCGCGATAAGCACCAACCCGACGCCAGAAAAAATTACGCTCTGGCTGCGGTCAGCTTCAATCTGGCGTAATGCTTCATTCGAGGCCATCAACCCCTGCGCCTCCGCCATCGTTTGTGGATCAACGTTCTGTGACTGTGACTGAATCTGAAATGCAAGATTCTGCCCCATTTGATAACTGAGCGTAAAATAGCGTATGACACCAAAGGCCAACAATAAGATTCCGATGATCATCAGCGCCAAGAATAAAGAACGAAACCATTCCTGATCAAGTAATTTTTGCATCATCCCACCAGTAGCGCGGCAAGTATCATTAAATTGTTAGCCTGATTTTAACCAATACCGATAGTTTCCCCTATATCCGATAAATATTTCCTGTTAATATAATTTTTCTCTATTCAAAAAAGCAATCGGGATAAGTTAGTGACTCTCAAGCGCGATGATATTCGCAATATCGCCATCATCGCTCACGTCGATCATGGTAAGACGACGCTGGTTGATGGCATGTTGAAACAGACCAAAGTTTTCCGTAACGCCGACGCCGCCGGCGAACGCATTCTCGACTCCAATGATCTGGAACGCGAACGCGGCATTACCATTCTCGCAAAGAATACGGCTGTCCACTATCAGGACGTCAAAATCAATATTGTTGACACCCCCGGGCATGCCGATTTCGGCGGCGAGGTTGAGCGCGTATTAAACATGGTAGACGGCGCGCTGCTGCTGGTTGACGCCGTTGAAGGCCCAATGCCGCAGACTCGTTTTGTGCTGCGCAAGGCGCTTTCACTTGGATTGCGCGTAATTGTGGTCATCAACAAAATTGACCGCAAAAATGCCCGCCCTGAAGAAGCCCTCAATGAGACTTTTGACCTGTTCATTGAGCTGGGCGCCAGCGATGAGCAAGCAGAATTTCCGGTTGTATACACCATTGGCATGGAAGGGCGCGCTGGCTACGCCTATGATACTATCGGGAAGGATCTGTCGCCTTTATTTGAAACCATTGTCAAGGAAGTGCCGCCGCCTACTGTTATGGAAGATGAGGCTATGGCGCTGCTGGTGACAACCATCGAATACGATAAATATAAAGGGCAGATCGGCATTGGCCGCTTGCACAGCGGCGTCATGCGCCGCGGGATGTCTGCCATGCGGATCACCCCAACCGGCGAGCGCAGCACCAGCAAAATTGACTATCTCTTCACTTTCTCCAACTTGTCAAAGCAAGAGGTAGAGGAGATAAAGGCAGGCGACATCCTTGCATTTGGCGGTTTCGATGAGATCGGCATTAGCGATACGATCACCGATCCTTTAGCGCCCGTTGAACTGCCGCCGATCACCGTAGAACAACCTACGGTACGTATGACATTCGGAGTGAACACATCACCATTGGCCGGGCGTGAAGGAAAAACCGGTTGGGGCACATCCCGCCGCCTGCGTGAGCGCCTGTATAACGAAACCCGCAGCAACCTTGCGCTTCGTGTAGAAGATGGCGAATCGCCCGAAAAATTCATCGTCAGCGGGCGCGGTGAATTACATCTCGGTATTTTAATTGAAACGATGCGCCGTGAAGGCTACGAGTTTGAGATTAGTAAACCGGAAGTCATCTTCCGCCGCGATCCTGAAACGGATGAGCTGCTGGAGCCAGTTGAAGAAGTACACGTTGAAGTGACCGACAATCTAGTAGGCACAGTAGTGGAAATGCTGGGCGTGCGTCGTGGTCGCATGATTGATATGAGCAGCGAACACGGCATGACCTTCATGCGTTTTCTGGTGCCAACACGCGGCCTGCTGGGTTTCCGCTCTAAGTTCCTGACCGCCACCAGCGGTAACGGCCAGCTGCATTCAATTTTCTACGGCTATGAGCCAATGGCCGGCGCAGTGCCGCGCCGCCAATTTGGCAGCTTAATTGCCTACGAAGCCGGGGCAGCAACTACCTATGCCATGCTTGATGTTCAGCAGCGCGGCACTTACTTCATCGCACCCGGTGATGAGGTTTATGAAGGCATGGTCGTGGGTGAACACATTCGCCCTGAAGACCTTGCGGTGAATCTTTGCCGCACCAAGCAGCTTTCAGCGGTTCATACTAAGACCTACTTTGAGGAAGAACGTATGCGCGGCGTACGTAATATGAGTCTGGATGACTATCTAGAATTCATTGCCGACGATGAACTACTGGAAGTGACGCCGACTAGCCTGCGCACGCGCAAAAAGACGCTGAACAATGAGCTTCGGATGCGCGAAGTGAAGCGCCGCGAAAAGATGCTGACCGAACAGTAAACGAACTTCAAAACGCGATCTCAAATGAGGTCGCGTTTTTTATTTTCATCCTGAGTGCTGTTGCCCCAAAACCTGAGCAGTTGTATAACCATTCTTAGCCAAAATCAATTTAGGATAATCTCGCCATGCCCGCCAGCGACTACTATTTCATTACCCACTGGCGCGTAAACGCCGATCCCCGTGAGGTAATAGACGTACTGGGCAATGCTGAAGACCTGCCCCACCACCCGCCACGCCGAATGAACCGGGGAAATGGCTAATCACGATTATCGGATTTTCACAAAGGCAAATAAAATGACGAAGCAATTTTCACAGGAAAGTGATTTTCCTAAAGGGCTGTCGCAGCCAGCATTACGCGCATTGCATGGCGCGGGCATTCAAAACCTTGAGCAGTTATCTAAATTCAGCGAGGCAGAAATCAAGAAACTGCACGGCATTGGCTCAAACGCAGTTAGTAAGCTGAGGGATGCAATTCAGGCGAAGGGAATGGGATTTAAAGAATAAAAACGCCCCATCACTTGATAGTTTTGGGGCGTCTCATGCTCCATACGGGAATCGAACCCGTGTTTTGGCCTTGAGAGGGCCACGTCCTAGACCGCTAGACGAATGGAGCAATTGGTAACACTATAGTGGTTTCCCCTCCCCTTTTCAAGAGAGAGTTGTGCGCCCAGAGGGATTCGAACCCCCGACCGTTGGTTCCGAAGACCAATGCTCTATCCACTGAGCTATGGGCGCAGAGATCCTAATTGTAGCGAAGTTCATCGTCCGGTCAACCGGCACAATTCAACCTTATTCCCGAGCGCGTTCTTTGATCGTCTGGCGGATCTCTCTGTCACTGTCCCGTTTAGCAATATCTGCGCGTTTATCATACAGCTTCTTACCCCGCGCCAGCGCAATTTCTATCTTGGCTTTACCCCTTACCAGATATAACGACACAGGGACGCAAGTATATCCACGCTCCCGAATACGCGAGCCAATTTGGCGAATTTCTTTGCGGTGCAGCAGCAGCTTGCGGGGGCGATCTGGATCGACACGCCCATAAATTCCGGACTGCTCATAGGGCGAAATGTGCATCCCCATCAACCACAATTCGCCACCGCGCACCTCAACAAAGCCGTCTTGAAAGTTGACGCGATTCGCCCGTATTGACTTGATCTCCGGGCCAGTCAATACAATTCCAGCTTCAAAAGTTTCTTCAAGCGCATAATTAAACGTCGCTTTCCGGTTACGGGCAACGACTTTTCGGCCACTCTCACTCATGATGTTGTTCCAGATGCCAGCATCTCGTTAAGCTGGCGCACAGCTTCGCCCAATTCTACATCCCGACCTTCAGCATCGGGCTGCATTTCAGTATTCGGTGTTAGCCCTGCGCGTTCTAACGCCTGATGCGCTGGCGTAAACCATTCAGATGATGTTACGTGAAGCGACGAGCCATCAGATAGCGGGAAAATTTGCTGTACTGTTCCCTTGCCGTATGTACGCTGGCCGATCAGGTTTGCCCGGCCGCTGTCTTGAATAGCCCCGGCAACTAATTCAGCGCCGCTGGCTGTACCCTGATTCACCAGTACAACAAGCGGAAAATCAATCGCCACGCCGCCACCTGCCGCCGGAAATTCATTTTCTCCACGCGCATTCCGCTGATAAACGATCACCCCGCCATCAACAAATTCATCGGCAACAGAAATTGATTCTTGCAGCAATCCGCCGGCATTGTTACGCAGATCTAGCACCAATGCCTGTACCCCTTCAGCCCGTAATCCGTCTATGGCGGCGCGCACTTCATCCGGCGTACGCCCAGTAAAGCGCATCACCTGTAGATAGCCAATTTGCGAATCATCCGCAAGAACTCGCCACACCACAGACGGCACATTGATCGACGCAAAAGGCACGAAAGCGGTCACTGACTGACCGTCTGCCTTGCGAACGGTTAATTCAACGCCATTTCCGTCTCGCACTTCGCCCCGCAGCATCTGATCCAGCACATCAGCCTGAATCGAAATATCCACTGGCATACTATTCACAGTGAGCAAAACATCGCCATCTTCAATTCCGGCATCTATAGCAGGGCTTCCATCAAACGGAAATAAAACCAGTTCCCCGGCTTCCGAGCGGACAATTTGGACACCGATGCCGCCATAAGTCCCTGCCAGCACATCTGACTCACTGGCGGCAACTGGGGGATCAATAAAAAAGGTGTAAGGGTCGTTTAACGTGCTCAGCATACCACGGATTGCGCCGTACTCACGCTGGGCATACTCTGGTTGCTCGCGAACAAAATATGCATCGAGAAGGCGCTGAACCTCGCTAAGAAGCTGGTAGCCGCCGTCCTCAGCATTCGCAGCTTGCGCCGATGCCCCGACTATATCCCGTACAAAGAACCCCGCTGCAAAAACAGCCGCCAATATCACACCAGCAACGATGCCAGTCAACAACGAGCGCGCAATTACTCGTGAACGCGAATTCATTCCAAAAACTCTATTCTGCTCACTTTACCATCAGAGAAGGATAATCAGGTTACGATATATTCTAGCACTGCCCTGCTACCTGTGGAATGGGATCCGCAAATGTCTATGAACCGCAAGCCGCTCGTCCTGATTGCCGATGACGATACCACCACGCTATATATGCTTCGCCATATTCTAGAGCGTGAAGGTTACCGGGTAGAACATGTTGCTAATGGGCTTGACGCTGTTCAGGCGGCGACCATGCTTCTGCCCGATTTAATTTTACTGGATATATTGATGCCCGGCATGAACGGCTTCGATGTACTGCAAAAACTGCGAGAAATCTCCGTAACGGCCAATATCCCCACCATAATGATGACTGCCAACGCACGCGAGCCAGCAGACGTGGAGCGCGGGTTGAAGCTTGGGGCAGATGATTACATTTATAAACCATTCGCCCCTCAAGAACTACTAGCGCGCGCGCAAATTAAGATCCACTCACGCCAGCTTGAGGAGAAATTAAAACAACGTACCCGCGAATTAGAAGTAATTGTCGGCGCTAGCGAGCTGCTAAACCAACACCTCGACAAGAGCGAACTGCTTAAACTGTCACCCAGCCTACTGCTGGATCTACTGCCGGGGGAAGTCGCGGTCATCAGTCTTGATGTTCATACTGCCGGGGATCGCTCCATGCTCATGACTCGCAATATCAGCCTCTCTGAACAGGACAAATACAAGCTGATTGATGATCTTGAATCATTATCGTTGGATCAAGGAGTTTACATCTGGAATGCTGCCAGCGCCGTTCGCATTGGCGACTTCGTGAAGGGTATTGCCGCTGAGTTATATCACGGCACCAATCTGATCGGGCGCATCGCTATATTTGGAAATGATGCAGCCTATGAACAAAATCAATCCCGTTTGTTTGGCGGCATTATCCGCCAGATCGCGTTAGCACTGCACAATGCCCACCTTTACGAAGTTGAGATGAATTATGCAACACAGCTCGAAACGATGGTCGCAGAACGAACAGACAAACTAGAATCAGCGCAAAAAATGCTGCTGCGCAGCGAAAAATTGGCATCCATCGGCCATCTTGCTGCCAGCATCGCCCATGAAATCAACAATCCGCTCATGCCCATTCGCACCCTGCTTGAGGGGATTGTTGAAGATATGGAGGATCGCAACATTGATTATGATCGAATGTCGGTTGAGATCATCCAATCCAGCATCGAACGCATCCGTAAGATCGTTTCGCGTCTTCTCGAATTTTCACGCGATACCGATACGCTGGCGCTGTTCGATCTGAATGACGTATTGGAAACCGTAGTTTCGCTGAATCGCAAGTTCTTTCAGCATGAACGCATTGATATCAGCACAAACTTTCAGTCTTTACCAACAGTGTTCGGCAGCAAAGATCAATTGGAACAGGTACTCATGAATATCGTGCTAAACGCGCAAGCTGCGATGCCCTCTGGCGGGGCGCTCATGATACAAACCTATACCGAAGAAAATTTCGTGGTTGCCGAGATCAGGGATACAGGCATAGGGATTGCACCGGAGGCCATGAATAAAATCTTCGATCCGTTCTTCTCCACCAAACCAACCGGAACAGGGTTAGGACTGTTCGTTAGCCACGGCATTATTGAGGCGCACAACGGCACTATTGACGTAAAAAGCGCCATCAATAAGGGGACAACTTTTACGATAAAACTGCCTTACCAAACCAAATAAAAAGGCCGATCAATGACCGGCCTTTGCTCATATCTGAAGAACTCGAACTGTCTTAGAGCGACATCCACGTAGATTGGAACTCTTCTTCGGTGATGCTACCGTTGGCATAATCCTCGGCAATCGGACGTTCAACGATAATCAGGCGCAGTGTTTGGCGTGGGTTCGAACAACTTAAGACCTCAACGCCAACTGCGCCAAACCGCGCATCCTGGCCCGCGGCATTCCGCGCAGCAATACTCATAACCGGCATTAGAATCGCTCGTAATTCAGGGCCTTCTTCAGCGCAGACGGAAACAATCAACGCATTACCGGGTTCAGTAACCAATGCCGTAATGGCATAATTCTCAATTCCGGCATCCGCCAGCGACTGCTCCAGCGATTGCAATCCGGTCAATTCACCGCCAACTTCTTGCCCCGGCGCAGATGTCGGCGCAGGCTCCGTAGATTCTCCACCGCCGGATTCGTCGGTGGCTTCCGTCAGAGTTGCTTCAACGATAAATGTTTCAGCCGTTGGGGTAGCTTCGTCATCTATAACCGCTACACCCGTTTCTACAGTTACCTCAACCGTTGTTTCTCCACCCTGGGGGCCTTCAAGGGTGACTTCTGGCGTGATAGCAGCTTGAGTTAGCTCCGCTTCAGCCGTTGTAACCCCCACAGTTTCCGTGATTGATGCAGTAGCTTCACCTTCAGCCGTGGCAGCAATTACTTCAGTAGTTGCCTCACCAGTTACAGATTGCTCAGGCGGCAGGGTTCCACCATTCCCATTTGGATCGCCCGCCGCTTCAGTCTCTAGTTGCGAAGTCTGCTCAACCTCACCCACGGCGACTGTTACCTGTTCAGTAGCCTCGAACGGGGTAACTTGCAACACGATTACATTACCGTTCTCGCTCGTCGGCTGGGCTTCGCCACTATTAGTATCTTCTGTCGCCAATACTTCCGTGGTAACAACAAGCGACTGGGCGGTGGCTGTCAAATCTGCAAATACTGCGTCTAGCGACGTCACTTCCAAAACGGCTGTGGTTTCAACATCAACGGTAGTTTCAGCACTGATGGTAGCAGCAATTTCTATGGGCAGCGTCGCCTGTAACCCAGCTTCTTCTGTCTCCCCAACAGCGAATGGGGATACTTCCAGAATTACACCTACACCCGTTGCCGTCGCGTCTACAGACACAGGGGTAAAGGTCGCCAATCCCGCCGTAGTAGTCGGGGTCTCCCCCTTAGGCAATATCAGCGCCACCAGCAGAACCAATAACAGCGCAGCAATCAGCGCAATCCAAACCGGCCAATTTCCACGCTTCCCCTTCTTAGCGCGCATTGTTGGCGGTTCAGGGATCGCAGTTGCCGGTGGTGGCAAAAAATCGGGAGAATCGTCAGATTCAAGCAGCGAGTCTGCCTCATCATCTAGCGGAATGTCTGCTGGAAGTGGGGGTATGTCGCCTTCAGCCAACGATTCCACGGTTTGCGCTTCAATAAGCTGCGGATACTGTTCCTGCAAGCTTTCCAATAGCTGAACCGCTTCAGGATAGTCAGGATCAAGTTGAAGCACGGTGTTCAGCGCATGCTGCGCCTCAACAGGATCATCAACCGCATATGCGTAAATCCACCACGCATCCGGGTTACGCGGATCAGAAGCAAGCAACGCATCGAGAATAGCACGCGCCTCTTCTGGTTGGCCCGCCTCGACTAACTCATATGCGCGCTTTAATGCATCCGTATTCGAATCGCTCATGCAAGCTTCCCCCGGCTGGTGAATTACAGTTCAATATGCACCAAATTTAAATTCAGTTTACATCAGGTTAGAAGAGGCGTGCAAAAAGAAAACCCGCACGATTTCTCATGCGGGTTTCGTAATGTCCCGGAGAGGACTCGAACCTCCACGCCTTGCGGCATACACACCTCAAGCGTACGCGTCTGCCAGTTCCGCCACCGGGACTTACGGTGAGGTATTATACGCTGTGCAAGTGCTATGTCAATCCTTTTGACGCGGCAGACTCTCCGCTAAGATACAGGCACTTAACGACATCGAAGAGTGATCGACAAGGGACACAAAATGCGTATTGCACTAGATGCGATGGGAAGTGATGATTTTCCCCGCCCGGATGTTGAGGGCGCAGTCTTAGCTGCGCGTGAATATGGTGATGCCATCACGCTGGTTGGCGATGAAGCACAAATCACCGTTGAGTTAAAAAAGCACGATACAAGCGGGCTGAATTTGAATATTATTCATGCCTCGCAGGCAGTAAGCATGACCGACAAACCAGCGTCTGTAGGAAAAGAAAAACCCAACTCTTCGATGACTGTGGGCATGAATCTGGTCAAAAACGGCGAGGCAGATGCCTTCGTCACCGCAGGCAATACAGGGGCAGCGCTGGCAATCGCCACACTTTACACATTGAAACGTATTGAAGGGGTGAAACGCCCTGCCCTTAGCGCCATTGTTCCCAGTATTGGCAAAGGCGTCACACTGCTGGATGTTGGCGCAAATGCAGATTCAAAGGCCGAATGGCTGTTCCAATTTGCCATCATGGGTCGCATATTTTCGCAAAATGCGCTGGGCATAGAGAATCCGCGCGTGGGACTGCTTTCCAATGGGGAGGAAGAGGGTAAAGGCAACGATCTTATCCGCGAGGCTGGCGTGTTATTAAAAAATGCCAATTTGAATTTTATCGGCAACATAGAACCCAAAGACCTGCTCAAAGATCAGGTAGACGTTGTTGTTGCCGATGGATTCGTGGGCAATATCTTCATTAAATCGCTGGAATCGGGAACCAGTATGTTGACATCCCTCATACGACAGGAATTAATGTTTAATATGCGTTCCAAACTAGGCGCGCTGCTGTCACGCCCGGCATTTGCGCGCGTGCGAAAGCAGATCGATCCATTTGAAATTGGCGGCGCGCCACTTTTAGGCGTTGACGGGGTTGTCATCATCGGGCATGGGCGATCTAATGCCAATGCCATCAAAAATGCAATTCGTCAGGCAAGACAGGCCGTTTCCGGAAATCTTATTGAGGCGATTCGTCAAAACATAACACAGTGATCCGTTTACAGGTCAGTGTTCGCAGGTTGGAAGGGAGGAATGCAGCGTAATCGCTGCCCAACATTTATGGATTTACTCAGAAATGGGCGTCCTCGTGTGGTGATTACCGGTATGGGCGCGGTCACCGCACTGGGCAATGTAAAATCGTTATGGGAAGGACTAAAAGCCGGCAAGTCGGGTATCCGCACAATAGAAACGATACCTAGTGAACATGTTCCCATCAAATACGGCGGCGAGGTGCGCGGTTTCGATCCCAGTGAATATATTGAGCATAAAGAAGCGCGGCGCATGGGGCGCTCTACACAGTTCGCAGTAGCTGCGGCTACCGAAGCGCTTCAAGATGCTGGCCTCACTGCTGAAATGATTGAGGCTGAAGGTGAACGTACCGGAACGGTGATTGGTACCGCGCTTGGGCCACACGAAATGGCGGAACAGGCAACCTACAAATATAAAACAACTGGCTTTCGCCGCCCTAACCCACTGGGGTTGATACAATCCCTGCCAAACATGCCATCACATCACGTTAGCCGCTTTTTCCGCACACTGGGGCCATTAAATTCGCCAGCCAATGCCTGCGCCTCTGGAACCCATTCCGTTGGCGAAGGCGCAGAATTGATTCGGAATGGACGGGCAGATCTGATCATTTCTGGGGGCGTTGAGGCCATTTTTCAGGACTACACCTTAGCGGGTTTTGAGGCAATGGACGCGCTGGTGAAGGGTTTTGAGGATGCCCCAGAAAAGGCCAGCATGCCTTTTGATAAAAATCGTTCCGGATTCGTGCTTTCGGAAGGCGGGGCGATTTTCATACTTGAAAGTTTGAATCATGCGCTGAAGCGCGGTGCGCGTATTTACGCCGAAGTATTAGGACACGCTTCATCGTCGGACGCCTATCACGTGGCGGCCCTCGATCCTGAAGGTCGCGGTGCTGTACGTTCAATGAAGTGGGCAATTGAAGACGCACATCTGAATCTCGACGAGATCGGCTATATCAACGCGCATGGGTCATCAACGCCGCAAAACGACGCGATGGAATCGCTGGCTATTAAGAAGTTATTCGGTGAGCATGCCTATAACATCCCGATCAGTTCAACAAAATCTATGCTCGGTCATGCGCTGGGTGGCTCAGGCGCTATCGAGTTGGTCGCTTGCGTGATGTCACTGATCGATCAAGTGCTGCATCCCACCATTAACTATATGACCCCAGATCCAGATTGCGATCTTGACTATGTGCCAAATGTGGCCCGACAGGTCAAAAACCTGAAATACGTGCTCTCCAACAGCTTCGGCTTAGGCGGGCAGAACGCCTCAATTGTCGTGGGCGCGATCTAATTCACAGCTAGAAAACTTCACCAAAAAGGACGCAAAAATGCGTCCTTTTTGGTTCCATTTCCCACATGAACAGTCATATCAGCGCGATCACATTCTATTTTCTGGCTATAATGGAAAGCTACTGTAGGCAGGATTCAGGAATATTTCACATATGATCACCTTCGCGCCAATTCCAGAACTTGATATCTTGCTGGCAAAGCGAGATGTCAAAAAAGCCGAAGTGCTGATCACTCGCTACCTGCGAAGCGCAGACCAATCCGCCGAACGGGCGCAGGCACTCATCGCCCGCTCGCGAATCCGCCTGATTGCGGGACGATTGGATGATGCGCTTGAAGATTTGAAGCAAGCACAAATGCTGGCCGCTGAAATAGCTGAAATACCGCCGGTTCTAGAGCTTTTGGGCGACTGTCACTTTGCGCGCTTCGAATTAGCGCCTGTCGGGTTTGCAGATCGTGCAGATACCGCCGCAGCACTCACCGCCTATCAAGATATTCAAAAGCTATATCCGGAATATGAAAATTTAGGTTGGGTGTATTACCAGTTGGGGCGCGTAATGCTCACTGAGAATCAGGTAAGCTTCGCTATTGAGTATTTTCAGGACGCCCTGCTCAGCGCCAGCAATAACCCCGCATTAACCGCGTATTGTTATGAGCGCCTCGGCTTCGTCTATTTCTACGAATTACGAGAACTGTCCCGCGCATTTGCATTCCTGAACAAAGCAATTGATACCTATCCTGACAATGAGCCGCGGCATTGGCTTGCGCAAGTTCATACACTGCGCAGCCGGGTACTGCGCGATCTGGCGCGTTTTCCAGAAGCCTTAGCAGCCGCCGATCTGGCAGTTTCTATATCCACCGCGGCTGGCGTAGAAGGCCGAATTGGCCTTGCCGATGCATCACTAGCAGCAGCTGAGCTAGCAGCGCAAATTGGCGGTTCAGATAAAGAAGTGATTGCCTATCTAAACCTGTTTCTACAGCACAGCAGGAAACCGCTGGGTATTGATGTAACATGGTCGAGGGCGCACGAACTGCTAGGGGACGCCCAATGGCGTACAGGACAACCGCAACCTGCTTTAACATCATACCAGGCCGCCCTAGAATATAATCCGTATCATCCGTGGGAAATTTCCCTGTATTATCGCATTGCGCGCTGTTACTATCAGCTTGGCGAATTTGCTAAAGCCATTCAGCAATTGGAAAAAATGCTGGATATTGCCCGCAAAGATGGTGAGATCATCAGCGATTTCCGCGTTTTGCAACTGCTTGCCAATGCCTATTTCACCGTTCGAGAATATGAAAAGGCGGCATTTACTTATCAGTTGGCGCTGGAGTTGGTTCCAGCCGAAACCGATCACGTTTCAGAACTGGCACATTACATGCACCTGGCGCGAAATTACGGCAAAAATATCTAAGGCGAAATACACTGACGGAGTCAGAATTGAATTTACAACCACAATCGGTCATCGTCATCGGCGGAGGACTGGCTGGAACAGAGGCGGCGTGGCAGCTTGCACGGCGGGGTTTTCAGGTTCGCCTCTATGAAATGCGCCCAGGTCACCCGACCGGCGCTCATATGACCGGCCAACTTGCTGAGCTGGTATGCAGCAACTCATTTGGATCAAAATTGGCAGATAGAGCATCCGGCGTGCTCAAAAATGAACTTGAGATGTTAGGATCGCTGCTGCTAAAATGCGCTGAAGAGACAGCGCTGCCTGCAGGTGGTGCGTTGGCTGTTGATCGTGATGCTTTTGCAGCCGGCGTTACTGAAGCCATCAACAGCCATCCAAATATCACGCTAATTCGTGAAGAAATGCCAACTATCCCTGACACAGCAACCATCATTGCCAGCGGCCCGCTAACCTCCAGCGCGCTTGCAGCCGAGATTGGGCGGTTAACGTCACAGAATCATCTGTATTTTTATGACGCGATTGCTCCAATCGTTTCTGCCGAAAGTATTGACATGAGCATTGCTTTCCGTGCCAGCCGCTATGAGCGTGGCGATGAAGCGGAAGGTGATTACATCAACTGCCCGATGAACCGTGAAGAATATGAACAATTTGTTGATGCCGTACTTGCCGCAGAGACGATTGAACTGCGCGATTTCGAGTTAAATGATCCGCATTTTTTCGAGGGGTGTCTGTCCATCGAGCAAATTGCCGCGCGCGGGCGGGACTCACTTGCTTATGGCCCCATGCGCCCCGTAGGACTACGTGATCCGCGTACCGGCAAACGCCCCTATGCGGTAGTTCAATTACGCCAAGATAATCTCATCGGCTCGCTCTATAATCTGGTTGGTTTTCAGACGAATATGCGTTGGGGACAGCAAGAAGCAGTTTTGCGATTGATACCCGGTTTGCAAAACGCCGAATTTATGCGCATGGGGATGATGCATCGCAACACCTTTATTAACTCCCCTTCCCTTTTGAATCCAACCATGCAATTTAGATCGCGTGACGATCTGTTTTTTGCCGGTCAAATAACCGGCGTTGAAGGTTATATGGGCAATGTAGCCACCGGTCTAGTGGCCGGGTTAAATTTGGCGAGATATTTACGCGGTGAACTTTTGTGGACGCCGCCACAAGACACTATGCTCGGCGCTATGTGCCACTACGTCACCCATGCAGACCCAAAAGAGTTCCAGCCCATGAAGGCCAATTTCGGCATTATGCCTGAGCTGGCAACGCCCGTGAAAGACAAACGCCTACGCTATGCGGCGTATGCCTCTCGCGCACTAAACTCGATGCGCGCGTCCCTTGAAACAGCGGAGGAATTGAACCTTGCCACAACCTGCTAACCGACTATTCTCATTTCCAGATTATCCGCTTGCCACTCTTGGCCGCCGGGTTGAAGAACTCAGGACGCAGGGAATAGACATCATCAATTTGGATGTTGGCAGCCCGGATATGCCGCCACCTGAAGTCGTTATGGATACACTCTGCGAAGAAGCGCATAAACCGAATACGCATGGTTATTCCGGCTATCGTGGCATAAAGGGATTTCGTGAAGCGGTTGCCCGTTATTATGCGCGTCGTTTTGGTGTCGAAATAAACCCGGAAACGCAGGTTCTACCGCTGGTAGGCAGTAAAGAGGGAATTGTTAACCTGTGTCTCGCCTATCTGGATCACGGCGATGTTGCTTTAGTGCCGGATGTTGGCTATCCCTCATATTCGCTGGGAGCCTATCTGGCCGGCGCATCAGTTCACTGGATTCCGGTAAGCGAAGAAGCAGGTTACTTGCCCGATTTTGAAGCACTAGCACAAAATCTTCCGATTGGTGCTAAGCTGTTGTGGATAAATTATCCGAACAATCCCACTGGCGCAGTTGCCAGCCCTGATTTCTATCAACGGGCTGTCAATTTCTGCCGTAAACATGATCTACTGCTTGCATCCGACAATCCGTATGTTGACGTAACCTATGACGGCTACCACGCAACCAGCGTCTTACAGGCAGCAGACGCATTAGAAAATACTATCGAGTTCATTTCCTTCTCTAAAACTTACAATATGGCAGGTTGGCGGCTTGGCGCTGCCGTAAGTTCCCAAACGACAATCAAGAATTTGCTGCAAGTGAAAAGTAACTTTGACAGCGGCCACTTTATTCCGATTTATGAGTCCGGAATCACCGCCATTGATGAAATTCCGCCATCATGGATTCATGACCGTAATATGGTTTACCAGCGCCGCCGCGATATGATGCTTGAAGTATTACCGCAGGTCGGGCTAGCACCATTCCACCCACGCGGCGCACTCTATGTATGGGCGAAAGTAACCGATCCGTCTTTGAATGGGGCAAGTTACGCCGAGCAGGCGTTGATCAACGCACATGTTTCTATGGCGCCGGGCATCATCTATGGGCCGGGCGGCACACAATATGTACGCTTGAGCATGTGTACAACCGATGATCGCTTAATAGAGGCGCTGGAACGCCTCAGGCATTGGTATCAAGAGCGGAGCAGCTAATCTATGCCCGCGGAACAAAGCTATGAACTCATTCAAGGCCCAGAGCGCGCCTTTCTCGTCGGCATTGGTATTAAGGGCAGCCGCCCGCTGCTGACAACGGAAGACTCGCTGGCAGAATTGACATTATTAGCGAAGACTGCCGGCATGGATGTGGTTGGCACTACTTCGCAAAATGTGAACCACTTTGACCCGGCAACCATGATCGGCTCCGGGAAAGTCGAAGAAGTGCGTGAGGCGCTGGTCGCTGCTGATGCCCACACGGTGATCTTTGATGATGAACTTACGCCCCGTCACCAACGTGAGCTTGAGGAACGCTTCGGTGAAGACATCAAAGTATTAGATCGCTCAGCGTTGATTCTCGATATATTCGCACAGCATGCCCGCACCCATGAAGGCGCGCTGCAAGTGGAATTGGCGCAGTATGAATACCGCCTTCCCCGCCTCACCCGTCAGTGGACGCATCTTTCACGGCAAGCAGGCGGCAACAGCGGCGACGTCGGGCTTCGCGGGCCGGGTGAAACTCAGTTGGAAGTAGATCGCCGTGAAATTCGTCGCCGTATCAGCCGGTTGAAGCAAGAGTTGGAAAAAGTACGCGAACACCGCAGCCGGCACCGCCAGCAGCGCAATCGCTCTGGAATCCCTTTAGTGGCCTTAGTGGGGTACACCAACGCGGGAAAATCCACACTGCTGCATACATTAAGTGGGGCAGACGTTTACATAGCCGATCAGCTCTTTGCGACGCTTGATCCTACGACCCGGCGCGTCGATCTCCCCAATGGTACACAAATCTTGTTAACGGATACCGTCGGTTTCATTCAGAAGCTTCCCACCACGCTCATTGCAGCCTTTCGCGCCACGCTGGAAGAGATTACTGAAGCAGATTTGATTCTTGAAGTGGTCGATCTAAATGAGCCTAATGCTTCGGGTCATATCGAGACGGTAGAGGATACATTGGCCGAAATTGATGTACCGCCAATACCTCGTATCCTTGTTTGGAATAAAACCGATAAATTCAAAGGCGAGACTATTCCAGAAGTATCCGATCCGCAGCAGTACTTCGATATTGTTGCAATTTCTGCCGCTAAAAATCAGGGGCTGGATAAACTGGCCGCGGCTATTTCGCGAGCTGTTTCATTCACGCTCTATCAAATAAAACTGTTTATCCCTTATGAGCGCGGCGATCTGGTGTCCCAACTTCATGAACAAGCAGCAGTTCACCAACAAATTGCGAAAGATACGGGAATAGAATTAACAGTACGCCTTCCGGCAAACTTATTCGAACAATTTAAGCAGTACCGAATTTCAGGATAGGCCATGTACAAACGAATTGATCAATCTTCCCGTGTGGCCCGTATGCTCGAATCGCTTTCTTCCGGGTTGGCGAAGCGCCGGGGATTACCCATCATCATCGGCATTGGAATGATTATCATCGCATTCGCCGCCCAAATTCTCAATCTGATCGCCCCATCAAATCTCTGGGAATGGGTTTGGGCAATCACTTTACATGTTGGGTTGATTACCGCATTGATTGGCATCGTGATGGCGGAGCCGTTAGGTAGATGAGTGAAATTACTGTCCGTGTATTAGAAGAGATTGAAGATTACGAAACCGCCGTTGATATTGAGATTGCAGTATGGGGCGTAAGTGATCGTGATGTCGTTCCTTCGAGTTTGATGCAGGCGATTCGCGCCGCGGGTGGAATTTCGCTAGGCGCATTTTCAGGGGACAAAATGGTTGGGATGTGCGTCGCCTTTCCCGGCTTTCGAGATGGTACCCCGATACTCTGGTCACACGTAACTGGTGTTCTAGTGGATTATCAGCGCCAAAATATTGGCTACAAGTTGAAGCAAGCACAAGCCGAGTGGGGTAGAGCAGCAGGATACCAGAAAATACACTGGACATTTGATCCGCTGCAAGCAGGTAATGCCCACTTCAATTTGAATATGCTTGGCGCAACCAGCAATCGTTATTATGTCAATTTCTATGGCACGATGAACGATTCGATCAATAAAGGGCTAGGTAGTGACCGCCTTGAGGCGTCATGGGATCTTACGATTTTACATCAGCCATCCGCCGATCATGACTATGCGAATTCCCTTCCTCGATTAGTCTCAACGGCTGAAAATAAACCTTCTAGCAATCTCAATGTTCTGGGTGAAGAATTAATACTTGTCGAAATTCCATGTAGTTTACGCTCGATTGACACTTCCACCCGCAAAACATGGCGGTTGTGCGTGCGCGAAGCTCTATTGCAGGCGTTTGAGGCAGGTTATACCGCTGTAGACTTTCAACGTGGGGTTGACCGATGCGCCTACATTCTCTCTCGCAGCACTTTCTAAAGCGAATGTTGCAAATTTGTAGCACCCATCACTTAAACTCTCTATAATATTGCCCACAAACGCCATCCATCATCATCTATAAAGTTGCATAGGAGGTATCACGATATGCGTCTCAAATTACTATTGATTGCACTGATTCTTGCTGCACTCTCGGTTTCAAGCATCGCGGCACAAGATGCCGCGCCAGAACTACCAGACCTCGAAGGCCAGGAAATCACCATCGCCGTTGAAAATGCCTATCCACCCTACAACTACCTCAACGATGACGGCGTTGGCATTGGTTGGGACTATGACACCTTCCGCGACATCTGCCGCTTGATCAACTGCGTGCCAGTCTTTGAAGTCACCTCATGGGACGGGATGTTGATCGCGATTGCCAGCGGTGAATTTGACGTTGCCGCTGATGGCATCACCTTCACCGCCGATCGCGATGAATCAGTTGATTTCTCGCAACTCTATCAGGCGTACGATGAGACGCTGCTAGTACGCGAGTCCGAAGATCGCTTTGATACCGTTGAAGGGCTGTTGGCGCTGCCCGATTTCATGGTTGGTACTCAGATCGGCACCACCAATGAAATCACCGCACATAACGTTTTTGGTATAGATAATACCCGCAGCTTCGATACGTTCGGAGCAGCGATTGAGGCTATGCTGAACGACGATGTAGATGCCGTAGTGGTTGATCGCCCTGCCGCTGAAGGTTATATTGAAGCCCAAGGTGGTATGCGCACCCTTGAAGAATCCCTCAGCGGGCAGCAGGGGCTTGCCTTTGCCTTCCCCCCCGGAAGCGAATTCATCGCCCCAATCAACGCTGCAATGGACGCACTCATCGCCAGCGGCCGCTGGGATCAAATTTATACGCGCTGGTTTGTGACCCCCGAACTTCCCGATCTTGAAGGGCAAGAGATCACAATCGCTATCGAAAACGCCTACCCGCCTTATAACTACATTGACGACCAGGGTGTGGCCGTTGGCTGGGACTACGATACCTTCAATGCAATTTGCGCGATAATTAACTGCACGCCCGTATTTGAGGTCACCTCATGGGACGGCATGTTGATCGCAATTGCCAGCGGTGAATTTGACGTTGCCGCCGATGGCATCACCTATACCGCAGAGCGCGATGAATCGGTTGACTTCGCACAGCTTTACCAGAGCTACGATGAGACCTTACTAGTGCGCGATGCTGAGGATCGTTTCGCCACAATTGATGAACTGCTGGCGCTGCCCGATTTCATGGTTGGCACACAAATCGGTACCACCAACGAAATTACCGCGCATGATATTTTCGGCGCTGACCGCACCCGCAGCTTCGACACTTTCGGCGCAGCGATTGAAGCCCTGCTGAACGACGATGTGGATGCTGTTGTGGTGGATCGCCCCGCTGCTGAAGGCTACATCGAAGCGCAGGGTGGTATGCGCACCCTTGAAGAATCCCTCAGTGGAGTACAAGGTCTCGCCTTCGCCTTCCCTCCCGGAAGCGAACTCATCGCATCCATCAATGCAGCGATGAATCGCATGATGGCTGACGGCACGTGGGATGATATTTATCGCGCGTGGTTTGAATAAAACTGGTATTTCAAAGGCGGGGTGCTGTTAAAGCACCCCGCTTCTCATTTTCTGGACATTTCTCGATATGACAAATTCCGCAATTTCAATGCAACCTGCTCCCCCAGAAAAGCGCCGTGAACTCATTGATGTTCGTAGCTTTGCAAGGCGCTTAGTCCGTCGCCAGAGCTGGTTAATCGCGTTCCTCATTATCAATATCCTCATCGCCACCAGTATTGCCAATAACATCATCCTTTCAGAAGCATGGGGTTATATCGCACCCGGCATCCGGATTTCGCTGGAAATCACTTTTATTTCGTTTATTGTTTCAGTGATTATAGGCGTGATTGTCGCCCTGATGCGCGTTTCCAAGAATGCAATTATTTACAACATTTCCACTTTTTACGTTGAATTGTTTCGTGGTCTGCCGCTGCTGGTCATCATCCTAGTTTTCAATTTTGTGCTCGTACCCGAAATCGTAGGCATCATTGCCGGAACGCCAGATACAACGGATGCTTCAGGCAACACAGTTCCGGGTCGCCCTACGATTATATTTCTCGACGACACAATCCAGAGATTACTAGGTGTTAACCCGGAAGTCATTGAAACGACGACTTTACGCTCGCGTGATATTGATGAAAAATGGCGCATAATTCTCGCCTTCGCCGTGACATATGGCGCTTTCATGTCTGAAGTTTTCCGCGCCGGAATTGAGAGTATCGGGCGTGGTCAAATGGAGGCCGCGCGCTCACTTGGCATGAATTACTTTCAAGCAATGCGCTATATCATCCTGCCACAAGCGGTGCGCAATATCTTGCCCGCATTGGGAAATAACTTCATCTTACTTCTCAAAGACACGTCGCTGGCTTCGGCGGTTGCCGTTCCCGAAGTCACCTATCTAACAAGGCAGTATTCCAGCAATCGCTTTCGCTACCCGGAAGGCCTGCTGGTGCTGGCATTTATCTACGCGAATTTAACCGTTTTTCTGGCACTGGGCGTGAACGCGCTGGAGCATTATCTTCAGGCGGATCGCCGCGAAGGATAGAAGTTTTATGTCTTCCGAATCATCCCCGGAACCTATTATTCACATCCGGAACGCAACCAAACATTTCGGGCGCGTGCATGCCCTAAACAACGTTGATCTGGATATTTTCCCCGGTGAAGTGGTCGTGATTATCGGCCCAAGCGGTTCTGGGAAAAGTACCCTGCTGCGCTGCATCAATAAATTGGAAACAATTGACAGCGGCGAGATTTTTGTGGATGGCATCCCTCTCAATCATAAGCGCACTAATATCAACGAAGTCCGCGAAGAAGTGGGCATGGTTTTCCAGCAGTTCAACCTATTCCCAAACCTGACCGTTCTTGGAAATGTGATGCTCGCGCAGCGCATCGTCCGCAATCGCGATAAAAACGAGGCGGAGAATATTGCCTTGCAACTGCTTCAAAAAGTGGGGATCCCGGAAAAAGCCAACACCTACCCATCCAAGCTTTCGGGCGGACAGCAGCAGCGCGTCGCCATTGCCCGCGCGCTGGCAATGAATCCGAAAATTATGCTGTTTGATGAGCCAACATCGGCGCTTGATCCGGAGATGATCAAAGAAGTGCTGGACGTGATGCTCGATCTGGCACGCGAAGGCATGACCATGGTCGTCGTAACACACGAAATGGGTTTCGCCCGTGCAGCAGCAAACCGCGTCGTGTTCATGGATCACGGCGAAAAGGTCGTTGAAACCACCCCCCACGACCTCTTTGAAAATCCAGATCATGAACGCCTGAAACAATTCTTAGGGAAAATTCTAGCGCACTAACCCCCGTTAGCCGGCGACTCCCCGATCTGTCCCCAATACACACTGGGGTTGAACATGGTATGCACAAACAGCCGCATATCAGGGGTAATAGTCAATCCTGCCAACGGTGTCGCTAGTTCGGTATACACCACAATCTCAACTTGCTCGTTGGTGCATCCGCCATTTTCGCGGCACGCTACGGGGTCAATTCGCCCGATAACACCGCGCGTTCCTAAGGCATAGGCAAAATAGAGATTGCCATCGACTGCAAGCTGCAAGCCGGTCGTGTTTTGTATACCTGATAGCAGCGGCCCGGTTGTAGGTTCAGCGGCGCTCAGGTCAAACCATTCTATAGAGCGGCGGGTGCTGCCATTATTACCAACATAGAGAAGATCGCCATCCAATGCGAGACCTGTAGGCCCTGCCAGATCGTCAAGCAAGACCTCTACTTCGCCATCCCGGGTGACCCTATCAACACTGCCGCCGAGTAAATTGCTGACGAGAAATTGATCTTCGTTATATGGAATCAATGCCCAAGGGCCTTCAAATTCATCAGCAATGGTCTCAACCCCAGCCCGGCTCACGCGCTTAATACTATTTTCGCTATAGTCCGGAACCCAGAGCACCAGTTGATTATCAATTTCCTCAGCAATCATCGAGTGCGCGTTCGTCACGCCGAAGATATAGGCTCTGGTTTGCCCAGTCCTACTGTTGGTTTCATAGACTGTTCCATCGCCTGTACAGGCGATATACAGATAATCATTGAAGTAAGTGATGCCGTTTGGCCGCTGCACATTGCCAGTTATAGATTGTAAATCGGCCTGTGTTAGCGGCGTAAACGGCTCATCGCCATCTGCTTGTGAAAGTTCAGCCGCCGCTTCAGAAGTTTCGCCTTGAGGTTGTGTTGAAGTTGGGCCTGGCGTTGCTGACTTTGCTGGCGCAGGCGTTGGCGTTGTAACCTGATCTTGCGCTTGAACAGCGGCGATAGTCGCTGCCATGATACTAATGAGGAGGACAAAAAGCCCAATACTGGCTCGTAAGTTTCGCATAATACCTATCACACACCCGGAATCCGAATGGAAAAGCGCGTTCCAATGCCAATTTCGCTTTCAAGTGTGATTTTGCCCTGATGATTGGTCACAACCGCTTTCACCAAACTTAGGCCTAAGCCTGAGCCGCTGACATGCTCAACACCACGTTGTTTGCCACGATAGAAGCGGTCGAAGATGCGTTCGTGCAGTTCGGGGGCAATCCCTACACCAGTATCAGTTACACTAAAAACGACTTCGTCATTATCACGCATGGCAGCAACGCTTACCTTGCCGCCTGATGGTGTAAACTTTATCGCATTTTCAATCAAATTAACAATTGCCCGCTCAATCTGCTGCACGTCACAGGAAATCAGAGGTAAATCGTCACCTGCTAAATAATCTATTGTGACGTTCTGTTCATGTGCAAACTCATGCATCTCATGAACTGCGCTGCTGATAATGCGCGCGGGTGGACACAGTTCTAGAGCCAGTACGCCATCGCGTAACCGCTCAAGGTCAAGGATGCCACGAATAATCCGGTTCATACGCTGAAGCTGACGGTCTATAGTATCAATAGACTGGCGCACATCGTCGCTGCCTGTCTCATAAATATCTTCGTGCAGTAGGTCAATGTTAGCCATGGCCGCCTGAAGGGGATTCTTCAGATCATGGCTAGTCATGCGCACCATTTCGCTTTTAAGGCGATCCAGTTCTTTCAACTGCGTAATGTCATTCAGCACCGCCACCCATCCCTGCATTTTGGGGCGCCCCAGCCCGGCAACATGACACAAGTAGACTCTATTGCCCAATATGGCTTCATATGTAAATGAGCGCCGCTTACGAATTTCGCGGAAGGCTTTACGTAAATTATCAGGAAATGCTGACGCCGGAAGCAAATCTACAATTGCAGCGCCGGAATCCGTCTTCGCCATACCCACCAGCGATGCTGCCGCAGGGTTGGCAAAGATCAGCTTAAACTCACGGTCAATTGCAATGACCGGGC
>DAOTUZ010000083.1:0-15327 GCA_034437295.1 Anaerolineae bacterium
AATCGTTCATCGGGATGTACAACAACGATGATCGCCCCCGCGCAATGGTTGAGCCAGAACTCGCAGGCAGATTTGGGCGTTTCACCGATGCTATCGCCGCTTTGCAGGTTGCCATAAATTTAGAGCCGGGCGAATCAAAGACGATTGTTTTCACGCTCGGCGCTGCTGAAAATGACCATGAAAATGTTTCCGAACTGATCGCCCGCTTCACTTCCGCCGAAAACAGCGCCCGCGCACTTGAAGCTGTGCATGCTTTCTGGTCACGTTTTCTCGATCAGGAACACGTCGAAACGCCAGACGAAGCCCTTAACTTCATGACCAATATCTGGCTGAAATATCAGGCTATTTCTTGCCGACTTTGGGGGAAATCAGCATTTTACCAAGTATCTGCCGGCATCGGCTACCGCGATCAGCTGCAAGACAGCCAGATTTTTCTAATCAGCGAACCTGAATTGACGCGCAAACAACTGCTTTTACATGCGGCGCATCAGTTCATCGAAGGCGATGTCTATCACTGGTGGTTCTCAATTCGCGGCGGCGGCCCACGCACAAATTGCTCCGATGACCTGTTATGGCTGCCTTTCATCTTGAACGCCTATTTGAAGGAAACCGCCGATTACGGGATTCTGGATGAAGAAGCCCCCTATCTCAACGCTGCGCCCGAATCACTTTACGAACACTGTAAACGAGCGATTGAGCGCTCATTCTCACGCTTTTCACCGCGTGGCATCCCCTTAATGGGCGATCACGATTGGAACGACGGGCTGAGCGCCGTTGGAACGCTGCTCAAGGGTGAAAGCTTCTGGGTTGCCGAATTCTTATACATGATTCTCGGTGAATTTATCCCCTTCGCGCAGCGGCGTGGCGATGATCGCTGGGCTGCTCGCTGCGAAACTGTGCGAGAAAATCTAAAAGATGCACTCGAACGCTATGGTTGGGATGGAAACTGGTATTTGCAGGCGACCACCGATGATGGCCTGCTGTTAGGTTCCAGCCAGAATGACGAAGGCAAAATCTTCCTCATGCCCAATATCTGGGCAGTGATGAGCGGCATCGCTGATGAAAACCGCGCGAAATCAGCCATGAACGCCGTATCTGAATATCTGCTCAAGGATTACGGCACCCTCTTGAATTATCCCGCATTCACCAGACCACGGCCGGATATTGGCTACGTCACACGCTATGCGCCCGGCCTGCGTGAAAATGGCGGCGTCTACACCCATGCCGCCACGTGGTCAGTTTGGGCTTACAGCGCGCACGGGCAGGCGGAATTGGCTTATGAAGCCTATCGCAAAATTTGCCCGCCGAATCGCAGCGTTGATATTGACACCTACAAGGCCGAGCCTTACGTCACGCCGGGGAACATTGATGGCCCGCTCTCAGAGTATTACGGGCGCGGCGGTTGGACATGGTACACCGGTTCGGCACAGTGGTTGCACCGCGTCGCCACGCACTGGGTTTTAGGAATCCGCCCACAGGAAGACGGCTTACTCATTGACCCGTCTATCCCTGCTCATTGGGATGGTTTCAAAGTTAAGCGCAAGTTCAGGGGCGCCGCTTATGAAATTGAAGTTACAAACCCTGATCGCATCAATCACGGTATCCGTGAAATCCACGTTGACGGGCAGCTTTACGAAAGCAACCTTCTGCCCATTTTTGCCGATGGTAAGCTGCACATCATCAAGATCGTTTTGGGTTCGTAAAACCGGAAAGGAGTATGCCGGCGCTATCTAAACTTGTTCAATATTTACAAAAGGTAGGTACGTAGCCGCTAAGTTATCTATCATCTATGTCCGGTAAATAGATTGCGAAGAGTTGAAAAATGACAAATTTAAGGAAATTCACAAGCATTGCCATTCTGCTGTCCTTAGCCCTCGGATTGATGTCCTTCGGGATCGCCGCGCAAGCACAGGGTTCAACCGTCCGTTACGCTACATGGAATCTCGGTACGGAAGAAGAAAACAATATTCAGCGCCAGTTGGTGAACGCCTATCAGGAAGCACATCCTGATGTCACGATTGAACTGGTAGACATGTCCGGCGATGGCGGTTGGGAAGAAAAACTAACCAATTTGGCCGCTCGCGGTTCGCTGCCCGATGTTTTCATGGCGAACAATACGCCCTATTACGTTCAGAATGGCTGGCTCGCAGACCTGACTGAACGTGTACAAGACGATGCTGATTGGGCAACGGTGCCGGCTGTCCTGCAAAATGCCGTTACCTACAATGGTCAGGTACTCGGCCTGCCAAGCGCCCAATTCGTGATGGGCTATTTCATCAATCAAGATCTGTTCGACGCCGCTAACCTCGATGCCCCGCAGTATGGCATTACGACTGAAGATTTCTTCAGTGCCGCAACCTCGCTGACTGATGTTTCGCAGGGTGTATTAGGTCTGCACGAAATGGGGCCAATTCTTGGCTGGTACGCCAGCACCGAAGATAGCAATTTGCGCTGGTTCAGCTTTGACGGCGAACACATGAATTACAATTCGGATGCCTTCCGCCATGCGGTAGACACTGCGCTGAATATGCAGCCGCACACTTGGCAAGGGCTAACGGACGACCAGAAAACGGCCTTCACCTCAGTTGGCCCGTGGGAACTGTTCCTCAATCAGGAATCCGGCGCGGTATGGGATGGTGGCTGGGTTGTGCCTTCATATTCCGATAACGCTACCTTTAACTGGGATTTCATCGGTATTCCCGGCGGCAATCAAGCAATGGTGGCCGATCTTCTGGTGGTATCCGCAACGGCAGCAGACCCGGATGCAGCTTTCGACTTTGCGAAGTGGATGAGCTACTCCAGCGAAGGCTATGCAACTGAAGCTGAACTGGCCGGAAATAGCGATACTGTGCCAACCAGAATGCCCGTTTCCGTGTCCGCCGAAAGCATTGATCTGTATATGTCGCTGGTAGGCGAACGCCCCGGCCTGCGTCAGGCGCTCGAAAATCTGGATAACAGCCTGATCGAATCGCTGGCGAAGATCGTTCCCGGCTACATCAATGCGCGCTGGGAAGGCCACCCCGGTATTGATATTGGCGAAAATCTGGATGTGTCGCTTGGCTTCATCTTCGATAACGTCGGATCAGGCCAATTCCAGTATGCCGACCTTGCCCCGCAGTTAGAGGAATTCGCCAACAACATTCTCGATGAAGCTAACGCTCAGCTTTCGCAGTAAGCAGGTTGGCAAGTCAATGGGAACGGCGCGTTATTGCGCCGTTCCCATCTTTAGGACAAAAGATTCTCGCAAAAATAGCTAAAGCAATTCCTTTTGTATTTGTCATAGAGCATCATCTCGTGCTTTAGTTGCTGGCTGGAGACTATGCGGTGCTCTCAAGATTGAAAATAATTTTTCGACCTATCACTTTATTATTGATTTTCATCGCGATTATCATGCTCTTGGGCTATGCTGCGGGGTCAACCAGCGCGAATAGTGACGCTGCTGCCTGTGCAGCCCCCCCGCGTGAATCCGCAAATGTCATCAATCCGCTGTCAGCCGCGCCCCAACAATTCACCAGCCTTCTGGCTCAAAATGAATCCGTATCAGCCACCCCCCCCATAATCACAATTGGCGCAGGCGAATTTGGCCTACCCCTTGCTCAGAGCGAGATTGCCAGTTTATATGCGGGCGACAGCGTTCGGTTGCAGCGTGGAGACAGCCTGCAAATTACCTTTACTATTCCTGAGAGCGGCGAATACAACCTCGCTTTTGACGCTGCCGCAACCGCAGAGTCCAGCATCCCTGAAGCGCAGGTTAGCATTAATGGCGACTTTCCAACCAATGATTTTCAACGTCTGATATTTCCAGTTTTCTATCGCAACAGCAGCGATCAATTCCCGAAAGATCGCTACGGAAACGATGCGCTCATCCCTCAGGAACGCGATATTCGCTGGTCTACCGTATGGGCGCGGGACGTCGAGTTTAGCGAACCCTATCCGCTGCGTGTCAATCTACCCGCTGGCGAACACCAGCTCAATTTCACCCTTAGCGAAGGCGAAATTTATCTGGGCAGCATCCACATCGTGCCTTTTGCGCCCTACCCTGACTATGCGCAGTATCTAGCCGCGCAATCTGCGGTAAGCACATCCGGTATTTCCATCACGTTAGAAGCAGAGTTGCCAGTCTATAAGAACGAAACTTCTGTACGCCCTGTCCCAGATCGCGGCGTCACCGTGACGCCTTACGATACCTACTGCCTGCTTATGAATACGCTGGGCGGCGAAAGCTGGAATCTCAGCGGCAGTACCGTATATTACGAAGTTGAAGTACCCGAAGATGGCCTGTACGCCATCACCCTCCGCGCCTTACAAAATTCGCGCGGCAATTTCACCGTCTTTCGCCGCATCACCGTGAACGGCGAAGTTCCCTTTGAAGAACTGAATGCCGTCCCTTTTCGCTATTCGGCAGACTGGCTAGATGTGCCTTTAGGCGGCGAAACGCCCTACCAGATATTTTTACATCAGGGCGTTAATGTCATCGGCATCGAAGCCACTAACTCGCCTTATTTGCGTGCCATTAAAACCATTCAAGAAGCCCTGTTAGATATCAACGATCTGGCGCTGGAAGTTCGGCGGCTCACTGGAAATCAGCGCGATGTATTCAGGGAGTGGGTGATCTCCGACTATATCCCTGATATTGATGATCGCTTGAACACCATCGCGCAAAATCTGATTGATGATAAAGATGCCCTGCTGGCAATTGACCCCGGCGGCGCGTCGCCCGAAATCATGACCTACCAGATGGCGATTGATAATCTGCTCTTTCTCGCTGAAGACCCCGATCAGATTCCGATCTACTTGAGTCGTCTTTCAGAAGGCACTGGTTCGGCAGCGCAGCAGCTAGCATCACTGCTGCCGCTTTTGCAAGAGCAGCCACTGGCACTGGACAAGATTTACATTCATTCACCGGATGTTGTCGTACAAACGCCAGCGCCGCCCTTTTACATTTCCATTTTTGAAGACTTCAAGCGCTTTTTGAATTCTTTCCAACCCGATCCCTACCAGACTATCGGCGCAGATGAAAACGAACTGGAAGTATGGGTCAACCGCCCGCGGCAGTACGTAAACTTGATGCAAATGATGGCCGATTCAATCTTCACGCCGCAAACCGGAATCCGCGTGAAATTCTCGATCATGCCCGATGAATCGAAGCTCATTCTCGCCAATGCCGCCAACACGCAGCCGGATGTGGCGCTGGGCGTGAGCACCAACGTTCCCTACGAGTTGGCGATTCGTAATGCGCTCTATGATCTGCGCTCATTCCCTGATTTCGACTCGTATATCAGCCGTTTTTCACCCGGCGCGCTGCTAGGGTACATCATCAATGATTCGGTCTATGCTCTCCCTGAGACACAGGATTTTTGGGTGACATTTTACCGGCAAGACATACTCGATTCGCTGGGTATCCCCATCCCCCAAACATGGGATGAGGTCATCAGCATTTTGCCAGAGCTTCAGCGTTATGGCATGAACTACAATACGGCGCTCTCCAGTGGCAGCGGGCAAAAGGGCTACCTCGCCACCGCCCCGTATCTCTTTAATTACGGCGCGCAGCTTTACAGCGATGACGGGTTTGCCACCGGCCTGCAAAGCGAAGAAGCCATCGCCGCGATCGAGTTTATGGCCGACAGCTTTACGATTTACGGCATGCCGCTAACCACCGCCAGCTTTTATCAAAGCTTTCGCGATGGCAACGTCCCCATCGGCATCTCTAATGCGGAAACCTACATCAAGCTGACCTCCGCCGCGCCAGAACTAGCAGGGCTGTGGAACATCGACTTGTACCCCGCAACCGTGCTTGCCGACGGCACCGAAAATCGCTGGGCCACCGGTTCCGCGCAAACTGGCATCATCTTTCAGAATACAAATATGCCTGATGAAGCGTGGCAGTTTCTTCAGTGGTGGATGTCCACCGAAACCCAGATCAGTTTTCAGGAACAATTGATGTTGAATTATGGGCGCGAATATCTCTGGTTTTCGGCCAACGTTGAAGCCTTCAGCCAGCTAGATATTCCTGACGAGCACCGTGAAGCCATCTTGCAGCAGTGGCAGTGGATACAGGAACCGGTCAGGCTTCCCGGCAGCTACATGCAAGAGCGCGAATTGAGCAACGTCTGGAATCGTATCGTATTCGATGGCGTGAACGCGCGCGTGGCAATTGACCGCGCCATCATCACCATTAACCGCGAAATCACCCGTAAGATGGAGGAATTTGGCTATCTTGAAAACGGTCAGCGCGTGCGCGATTACTCGATACCAACGATTGATACCATCGTAGGCTGGATACAGAATGCAGATTAGCCGTTCTATTCAACGTTGGGTAGGGGCGGAAGGCAGTGCCTACGCCTTTCTCACGCCTTACGCGCTGCTGTTTATAGTCTTTATTATCATCCCCGTCGCCGCAGCCGTACTGCTATCATTCACTTTCTTCGATGCAATCCAGCCGCCGCGTTTTGTTGGCCTGAGTAACTACATCGCCCTGATCACTCAGGACGATATCTTCATGCGCTACGTGCTGCCAAACACGATCCAGTTTGCCGTGATCGTTGGCCCCGGCGGTTATATACTGGCCTTCCTGCTTGCATGGATACTCGCCCAGCTTCCAAAAACGCCGCGCACTATCTTCGCGCTCATCCTCTATTCACCCTCAATGACCGCCAGCGTCGCTATGGTTGTGGTCTGGAAAACGCTGTTCAGCGGCGATCAAACCGGCTATCTGAACAGCCTGCTCATGGGGTTTGGCCTGCTGCGCGAGCCGGTACAGTGGCTGCAATCGCCACAATATTTGATGCTGATCATGATCATCGTCACGCTGTGGAGCAGCATGGGTATCGGCTTTCTAGCGATGTTAGCCGGCATCCTCGAAATTAGCCCGGAGCTTTACGAAGCCGCAGCCATTGACGGCATGAAAAGCCGCCTACAAGAAATTTTCTATATCACCATCCCTTCCATGAAGCCGCAAATGCTGTTCGGGGCAGTCATGGCAATTGTCGGCACATTTCAAGCCGGCGCTATCGGCGCGCTGTTATCTGGCAGCAATCCAACGCCCCAATATGCCGGCCAGTTGGTGGTCAACCACATTGAAGATTACGGCTTTTTACGTTACGAAATGGGCTATGCGGCAGCCGTATCTGTTGTCTTACTGTTGATGGTGCTCTTCTTTTCTCGCGTCGCCAGCCGGCTATTTAGCAGTGACCGGTAAATAACATGTTGAAAGCTAGATTTAACCGCTACACAGGGGTACGAAATCGGGGCATCAACCCGGCCGGGTTTCATGTGAGCCAGATCAAGTTCTATCTCATTCTGGTGCCGCTCTCGATCTTCATGCTGCTGCCCATCATCTATATCTTCTCCAGCGCCTTCAAGCCGCCGGACGAATTATTCGCCTATCCGCCGCGTCTGCTCGTCATTAACCCAACACTGAAGAACTTCAATGATCTGCTCTCTAGATTATCTACGTCGGGTATTCCGGTCAGCCGCTACCTGTTCAATAGTATGTTGATCACCGTAGTCACGGTCGCAGCGTCTATTCTGATTTCTAGCGCCGCCGCCTATTCGCTCTCCAAAAAGAAATTCAAACTCAAAAATACGCTGTTCGCCATCAATACTGTCGCGTTGATGTTCGTGCCTATTGCCGTCACTATCCCGCGTTTTCTGGTGATCGAGAAATTAGGCATATTCAACACCTATTGGGTGCATATCCTGCCGGTACTGGCGCTGCCTGTCGGCTTATTTCTACTCAAACAATTCATTGATGGCGTTCCCGATGAGGTCATTGAGGCGGCGCAAATTGACGGCGCTACGGATTTACTAATCTATTGGCGCATCATCTTGCCCATGATCAAGCCCGCGCTCGCAACTATTGCCATCCTTACCTTTCAGGCAGCATGGAATAACGCTGAAATATCGACGTTTTACGTGAATAACGAAAGCTTGCGCACGCTGGCCTTTTATTTGAGCACCCTCACCAGCACCCAAACCTCTGCCAATACGGTTGCCGGTCAGGGTATTGCCGCGTCCGCTGCGCTGATCATGTTCTTACCCAATCTGATCATCTTTATCTTTCTACAAAGGCATGTGATGAGCACTATGTCACATTCAGGGATGAAATGAAGCGACTGGTTGTTCTTCTATTCGGGCTGCTGCTGGTATTTGGCGTAGCGCCAACCTACGCCGTTGCGCCCTATACCACGTGGACTCTCGCCCCCGGCGGCTTTTTCACGCCAACCCAAGACGCCTATACCCCGCTGGCTGAAATTATTCTGCCCGTCTCCAGTCCCGAAGAGATGTTCCTTGCGCCAGATGGTTTCATTTATATTGCAGATACCGGCAACGGGCGCATCGTCAAGTTGAACTCCGACTTTGAAATCATCGCAGAATTTGGCAATGACATACTCGTTTCGCCCACCGGCATCTTCGTTGACGAAGAAGGGACGCTGTACATCGCTGATGCCGGCACCAACACCATCGTCATCCTGAATTCAGACGGCGAACTTATCAATCAATTTGGCCGTCCCACCGAGCCGCTGTTCGGCGCAAACCGCCAATTCCGCCCGCGAAAGATTGCCGTAGATGCGCGGCAAAATCTCTACATTGTCAATGAAGGCTCTGTAGACGGGTTGGTCATCATGAACACCAGCGGCAATTTCATCGGCTATTTCGGTGCCAACGAAGCCGACATGTCGTTGAAAATGATCTTGCAGCGTATGTTCCTCACCGACGAACAGCTTTCACAGTTCATCCGTAATGAGGCCGCCTCCCCGTCTAATCTCGCCATTGATGATCACTCGCTGGTTTATACCATCACTACCGGTTCAGATCCCGATACCAGCATCCACAAATTTAATGTCTCCGGCAGAAATCTATTCCCTGAATTTTTCGGTTCAAATAGCTTCCGCGATATCCATGTCAGCGAAGACGGCCTAGTCACTGCTGTGAGCGCTGAAGGCGCTATCTACGAATATGACCTGAATGGCGTGCTGCTCTTTGTATTCGGAGGGCAAGATCGGGGCGATCAACGGCTTGGGCTGCTCCGAAATCCCACTTCCATTGAGCGTGTCGGTGACAATCTCTATGTGCTGGATAAAGACAAAAATGCCATTGTGGTCTATCAGGTAACAGATTTCGCAAAAACCCTACACAACGGCGTCAGTCTTTATACCGAAGGCCGTTACGACGAAGCCCGTCCATTCTTTGAAGAAGTTCTGGATTTTAATGGGCTGGTGCTCATCGCTTACGAAGCCATTGCTGTCGCTGATTTTATGGACGGCAACTACGCGAATGCGCTGGACTATTATCGTTATGCCAATAATCGGCAGGGTTACTCGGAATCTTTCTGGGAATTACGTAACGTTGTCATCCAGCAAAGTCTTGGCAGCGTACTAGGTCTATTATGCGGGGGATGGCTGGTGCTTGGTGTGTTCACCCGCCTAGAACGCCGCCGCGGTTGGCTTGAACCGCTGCGCGCTCAATTACGCCGGTTGCAAAAAATTCGCCTGATTGATGATTTCGCTTTTATGTTTCGCTTCATCCGGCAGCCAGCCGATAGTTTCTATTACATCAAGCAAAATTTACGGGGCAGCCTATGGTTTGCCTTCATCATTTTCACGTGGGTGCTGGCGGTGCGGGTGCTTTCGCTTTACCTAACCGGTTTTATTTTCAGCCCCTACGCCAATACGTGGCAAATACAGGTAGAGACCGAACTCATCTATACCATTATCCCGATTGTGATCTGGATCGTCGCCAGTTATCTGGTCGCCACCATCACTGACGGCGAAGGCCATTTCCGCCACGTCATCATCGGCACGGCCTATTCCCTGTTTCCCTATGCCCTCTTTATGCTGCCGCTCACGCTGCTCTCCAATCTGCTCACACTCAACGAAGTGTTCATTTTCACGTTTTCCTCGCAGCTCATTCTGTACTGGATCGGCATCATGCTGTTCATCATGGTCAAGGAAATTCACAATTACTCCGTTTCCGAAACCATCATGAATATTCTCACCACGCTCTTCACTATGGCGATGTTCTTGCTCACCGCCTATATCTTGTATGTCCTGTTCAACCAGTTATACGAATTTGTCTGGTCAATTCTTCAGGAGATCAGGCTGCGTGGCTAACTTCTATCGCATCAAGCTCAATGCTTATTTTCGCCAGTGTTGGCTGCTCATCCTGCTTCTCGCGCTGCTGCTGGCCGGGCAGGCGCAAACAGCCATCGCCTTCCAAACAGAGGCAATCCCCCCATCCTATGCGCTGGTTGCCGAAAATCAAAACTTCCAGCTCTATGTAGACTCCGATACACTGGCCTTCAAATTACTAGACCAACGCAGCGGTTATCTCTGGCATTCCGGGCTGGATGAAATCCTTGAAGGAGATCGGCTCAATACGTCATGGCAGGCATTTGCAAAAAGCGGCCTCAGCATCGAATATCTAGATAACCGCGCCTCAAATCGCCGCGTATCCATCACCAACAGCGCCGTAGCCATCGCCACCACGCCAGTAGATCAAGGCATTTCGACAGAGATCACGTTTCAAGATTACGGGATCACCGTGGGGTTGATCTTGCAGCTTGAAGAAGATGGCGTCCGCGTCGAAATTCCAGAAGGCTCGATCCGCGAAGAAAATCCCGACTTCAGATTAGGTAAAGTCTATCTTTATCCATTTTTAGGCGCAGTTCGTGGCAGTAGCATTTCCGGCTACATGTTCATCCCGGACGGTACCGGTAGCCTGATTCCCTTTGCCGATTCCACCCGCGCAACCAATATGCTTTATGGGCGCTACTATAATGCCGATCTCGGCATCATTTCGATGCTGCCCTATGACCCGCTGATCACTAGCCCCTACAGCATCACTTATCCGGTCTTTGGCGCGGTGCATGGCGAAGGAGAGAATGCCTTCGTTTCCATCGTTGAAGAAGGCGCGGCCTATGGTGAAGTGGATGTGCATCCTGCTGGGGTGCTTACCAATTACAACTTCCTCAACAACACCTTCATCTACAATCAGCCCTATTTTCAGGCGACGAATCGTTCGGGCGCTGGCGTCACCACTGTACAGCGTGACCGAAACTCGTTTGATGTCGTGGTTCATTATCGCTTCTTGACCGGCGAAGATGCCGACTATATCGGCATGGCGCACAGTTACCGGCAGCATCTTCTAGATCATGATCTGCTGCGTCACAGCGAAGAAACCAATCCCGATATTGGCATTCGATTGGAGTTTCTCGGCGGCGACAGCGAAAGAGTGCTGTTTTGGGATCGGTTCATCCCCATGACCACCGTCAGCCAGATGAGCGACATCCTCGCTGATTTACAAATCCCAAATCCCGAAGTCATCTACTATGGTTGGCAGCCTTCCGGCGCCTCCAGTGTTCCGCCAACCTCAGTTCAGCTAGAAGGCCAATTAGGGACGCTGGATGAACTGCGCGCCCTTATTGACGCAATTACAGAAACTGGCGGCCATTTCTCGCTCTATCTTGACCCACAGGCGGCGCTGGTCGGTAAGGCGGGCTATTCCCCCTACAGCGATCTGGCGATGTCGATCACCAATGTCAATATCTGGGGCTGGAATCGCGCCGAGACCAATTATTTCAGCCTGAACCCACTGCGAGATCGCTTCAACACCTTTGTTGACGCCGTAGCCGAGCAGTTAGGGGCGGGCTTGGCGCTGGATAGCATCGGATCAATTTTATACAGCGATTTCAGTCAGAACGCCCCCATCAACCGCGAAAGTATGCTTGACGCCTATCAATCGCTGCTCAGTGAATCGCCAGTTCGGTTAGGTTTATACAGACCCAACGATTATCTCTTTGGCGTTACGCAGGCTTACTATGATATGCCGCTGGGCGATAGCAGCTACATCTACACCTCGGAAGCGGTGCCTTTCTTGCCGGCAGTTTTGGCAGGATATATCCCCTACTACGGCACGGCGCTAAATTTTTCGTCCAACTGGCAGGATGATCTACTAAGGCATATCGAATATGGCATCTATCCCTCTTACTTCCTGACCCACGAGCCAACATCTAACATGTTGAATACGCCATCAGGTTGGATTTACAGCTCATCGTTCGATCAATGGGGCGATGAAATTCGGAATACTTATGCGTGGTTGAATACGCTGCTTGCGCCGGTGCGTGGTCAGGAAATTGTAGCGCACGAACGTCTGGCGACGAACGTATTCGCCACCACTTTTGCCAATAACCGGCAAATCATCGTCAATTACGCCGAACAGCCGTTCACGCTTGATGAAATCACCGTCGAGCCGCGCAATGCTGTTCTAGTGGAGCTTAGTTCATGACCACGCGCAGCCCATCCAAAAGCGGAATCAGCCTTCGCGCGCGCGAAGCATTGCATGGCTATGGCTTCATCATGATCTGGGTGATCGGCTTCCTGCTGTTCACGCTCATTCCGCTGCTCGAAACCCTGCGCTACAGTTTTAATCGGGTGGTAGTATCAGCCAGCAGCATTGACCTAACCTTCGTAGATTGGGCGAATTATTCACGCGCCCTGTTTACCGATCCCACTTTCATCGAACTGGTCATCGGCTACACAATTGAAACGATGGTGGCGGTACCCATCGTCTTGATCTTCGCGATGATCATTGCCCTCTTTCTGAACCTCAAATTCCGGTTCAAAGGCTTATTCCGCGTCATCTTCTTCCTGCCGATTGTCATCACCAGCGGCCCGGTGATCCGCGAACTTACAGCACAGGGCGCAGCTTCGGCGCCGGGGCTTGCCAATCTGCCGGCAGTGGCCGATTTTCTCGCGGAACTGCCGCGTGCCGTGCGCAGCCCTGTCGAGTATCTGCTGACCTCTTTCATCCTGATTCTCTGGTTTTCAGGCGTACAAATCCTGATCTATCTGGCAAGTCTGCAAAAGATTGACAAAAGTATTTATGAAGCCGCCGCAATTGATGGCGCTTCCAGTTGGGAAATTTTCTGGAAAATTGTCCTGCCTTCGCTTTCTACCGCCACCCTGATCAACGCCATCTATACGATCGTCACCCTCTCGCACTTTTCCGAAAATAAAGTCATCCAGTACATCTACAACCAAACCTATAACACGCAGGGGGGCATCGGCTATGCCAGCGCGCTTGCCTTCATCTACTTTGCCGTCATGATCGCGATGATGGCTCTTTTCTATTTGCTGCTTATGCAGTGGGCAAAAAGGAAGTCACGATGACCCAAATATTCCGCCATCCATCCGTTCAGCGCATCGGCGGTTTTCTATTTGGTAGCCGTGCCCATCGGGGCTTCACCTCCAGCGTCGTTCTCTACGCACTGCTGATCGCCATCGGCTTCATTTATTTGCAACCGCTGTTATTCATGTTCATCACCAGTATCAAAAGCCCCACCGACCTTCTAAACCCGATGGTACAGTGGGTACCTACTGAACTTTATCTGGGCAATTATGAAAAAGGCTTGCGCGTCCTGAACTATTCGCAAACGCTGCTAACTTCAATCTTGATCAGCGTCGTGCCATCGCTGTTGCAAACGATGGTCGCTTCAATTGTCGGCTACGGGCTGGCGCGCTATCGCTTCTGGGGCAAGCCAATTATATTCTTGCTGATCCTTGCCACCTTCATTATTCCCCCTCAAAACACCGTTATCCCGCAAATGCTAACCTATCGCAATATCGGCTTGTTAGGCAATCCGCTGGCGCTGATCCTTCCCGCGCTGATGGGTCAGGGATTCAAAAGCGCGATCTTCATTCTGATCTTCTACCAGAGCTTTATCTCAATGCCGAAGGTATTAGAAGAATCCGCGCGCTTAGACGGCGCCTCCGATCTCCGTATTTTTGTAACCATCGCTATGCCATCGGCGCTGCCAGCCTATATCGTCTCGCTTATTTTCTCTATCGTTTGGTATTGGAATGAGACGTTTCTTACGGTGATTTTTCTGGAAGGCGGGGTCACTACGCTGCCGATGCAGCTTTCGCGGTTCACGCAGGCCTATGAGAATCTCTATCCGCCCGGCGTGGTGAATATATTTGACCGCCTGAATGAGGCGGTCAAAATGAGTGGAACTTTCCTGAATATTTTGCCGCTGCTGTTGATGTACTTCATCCTACAGCGCTGGTTTGTGCAGTCGGTGGAAATGACCGGCATCACCGGCGAATGATCGGCCTCTATCGCTCGCCGGTAACCTGCCGATTAGCCGCCGCAGTAGTGTACCTGAATCCCCATTTCACCCAGCATCGCCGCTTTAGCCGCTAAAGCCTTATCAGCCATCTCCGCTGAAGGAGCATAAGCAACATTCAAATGGTTGGCTTTATGCCGCGCCATCATCTGGTCACGGTTAACACCGTGTAAAACTGCGTGCATAATCGGCCACTGTGGGCTGGTTAACTGCCAGCGCCGTTCGGTTTCTTCCTGTGGCAGTTCAACTGCTGTCGCCCGCCCTAGATCAGCATGCAGGCAGCCATCCATCACATAAATCCGGCTCCACACAATTTCGCCCGGCTTACTTACCCCTTTTAAGGTTCCACCGCCCAACCGGAAAAACATCGGCGGTTGGCGTTCGCTGGTTGCGCCTGCGTAACCGCCAATAAAGTGAGAGGCAGGCGCAGCCCCCGAAATCAGGAATACCCACACGAAATCATCCACGCCGCCGCCCGTATAATGCTCGCCCCAGCGCAGATCATGCAGTGTTGTTGAAGGTTCAAGCCCCATCGCCATCCAAATGCGATTGGTGACCAGTTCATCAACTGCTGCGCCCTCGTCCACCTCGTTAAAGTGTGGCAGCGCCTCACCAGCATACAACTCTTCGCCTGTCTTCGCGTGGTAAACCGGCGGGCGATCCGGGTTATTCAGCAGGCCTTCCACCAAATCAGAGGCGGGAACCATATCCTTCAAGCCCTGCTGATATTGAATACCAATTGCGCTGCACCCAAAATCGTGGGCGATGCGAACCGCGGCAATGTACATCTTGCATTGTTCGTGTACTTGCGCCTCAGTCAAATCAGTGGTTTCATCGGTACCAAAGTTGAACCGCATTCCCCGATCATCCAACCACTGCCGCACTTTTTTCGCATCGTCATCGCTCACCAACCGCATCGCCGCCACCAATGCCGATTGGCTCAAGCGTTCCTTATAGATGCCAGCAGGATTCAGCAGTTCATCATCAATGATGGCGTTATACATTCCCATGCAGCCTTCATCGAACACGCCGATAATCGCCTTTTCGGCCCTAAGCTGCTGTGCTAGCGCGCGCCCCAATTCAGCTTCTGGCGCTGGCAGGCCGCTCAAGTTGATATCATGCACATGCGAAGTATCGTGCGTAATCTTTCCGGTCTTAAGCCATTCACGAATACCGTTCAAAAAGTATTCATCAGTGAAATC
>DAOTUZ010000084.1:0-21945 GCA_034437295.1 Anaerolineae bacterium
ATTCCGGAAATTGCTGCTAACCGCCACGCGCGGCTTAAGGTATCGGCGGGTGGCTCTGAGGCGCTGGTGTATGTAACGGCGCGTTTGTATGATCCACGTTCGGCTGAGGTGGCGATCTGGACGCCAAAGGCGCTGCAACCACCAATTATTAGCGCGGTGCGAGAATGGGCTGGCAGCGAAGGATTCCGCAGCCTGTGGCTGTTGGTTCCTGAAAGCGCGGTGGAGGCGCTTGGCCCGGATGCGGAAGCGGACGGCTATACGCTGGAGACGCACAGGCTGGAATGGCAGCGGATCACGGGATGATGAACCGGATGTATGTGGCATATCCTGTGTGGTCAATTTCGCGCTACAATTCGCCCTCTCAAGAAAAAAGCACAGTGGAATAAAATTCATGGCTACGATCAGGCAAGTGACCGAGATACCCGGCCCGAAGAGCCGTGCGATGGTGGCGCGACGCGAGGCGGCAACCCCGCGGGGCGCGGCCAAAGCGACAACGATTGCGATTGAGTGCGCGGAAGGGGCGGTTGTCACCGATGTGGACGGCAACGTTTACCTAGATTTTGCCGGAGGGATCGGGGTGCTGGCGGTGGGGCATTGCCCGCCGAACGTGGTGAACGCGATCAAGGATCAGGCAGAGAAGCTGATCCATATGTGCGCGATTGTTGCTACGTATGAACCGTATGTGCAGGTAGCGGAACTGTTAAACGAGGTTACTCCGGGAAATTTTCAGAAGAAAACAGTGCTGCTGAACAGTGGTTCAGAGGCAAATGAAGCGGCGATCAGCATTGCGCGGAGCTACACGGGGCGGCAGGGTGTGATCGTGTTTGAGAATGCGTATCACGGGCGCACTAACCTGACGCTGGCGATGACCAGTAAATACGCGCTGTTTAAGAAGGGTTTCGGGCCGTTTGCCCCGGAAATTTACCGCCTGCCGTTTCCGTATTTGTACCGCCGGCCAGAAGCAATGACTGAGGAACAGTATATTGATGACATGATCGCGCGGTTGGAACACGCGATGATCGCGCAGATCGATCCAGAATCGGTGGCTGCGATTGTGATTGAAACGGTGCAGGGCGAAGGGGGGTTCATCCCCACGCCGCCGCGCTTCCTGCAAAAGATACGCGATCTGTGTACGCAGCATGGTATCGTGATGATTTCGGACGAGGTACAGTGTGGATTCGGGCGCACCGGGCGGATGTTTGCGGTGGAGCATTATGGGATCGCGCCGGATTTGATTGTGACGGCTAAATCGCTGGCCGCGGGCATGCCGTTGGCTGCGGTGACCGGGCGCGCAGAAATTATGGATGCGCCGCATCCGGGGGGGCTGGGCGGCACTTACAGTGGCAATCCGGTGGCCTGCGCCGCGGCGATTGAATCGATCAACATGATTCGCCAACCAGAGTTTTTGCGGCGCGCGGAAGCAGTGGGCGAACGCATTCGTAAGGCGATGACAGACTTGCAGCAGGAAGTAGAACTGATTGGCGATGTGCGCGGACTTGGCCCGATGATATTGGTGGAGTTTGTGCTAGATCGTGATGAAAAAACCCCGGCTTCGGCGCAACCACCGCTGATTGTGGCGGAGGCGATGAAGCGCGGCGTCATTTTGATGCGCGCGGGCATTTACACCAACGGCATTCGTTTTCTGCCGCCGCTGAATATGACCGATGAGCAGATTGATGAGGCGCTGGCGGTGATTTCAGAGGCGATCCGGGTTGTGAATGCGCAGATATTCCCTGAACAAGCGCGGGTGATGGTGTAGGACGAAAAGAAGTTGTGAGCGCTGAATGAAGGACAGCTAAAGAGAAGTAGCGCATGCCGGAGGCTTTGAGCTTTCGGCGTGCTAGATGTATTTCTCAATTAGCGTGTTCTGGCAAAACCCGCATAATAGGCAAAAGGGAGTTACATTGAACTGGACTTACTGCCGATGAAATATCACCATCTGACAGCGACTGGAATACTGCTAGGTTTGCTGCTAACGGCAACTGGCGCTTATGCACAAACGGCTACTGTACTGCCTTTCGAGCCGCTGCCAACCTCAACCCCTGCGCCCTTTCAAGAAAATATCATCGTAGTGCCGCAGCAAGCGGTAGGCGCGGTACCGGATTACGTGGCAACGACACAGGCCGCCGCCAGTGAGGCTGCCGCTCTTGCTGCACGGCTGGAAAACCAGGCAAATATTGCATTCAACGTATTCGGGCTGTTTGAGGTGATCACGGCGCTGTTCACGTTGATTGTGCCAGTTGGGGCGATCATGCTAGGCGTATTTGGCTGGCAGCAGATCCGGCAGACGCGAGATCAAGGCCGCGAGAATAAGGCGGAGCTTGAGCGGCGGTTGGATGCTGCGCGGCGCGATCAGGATGATCGCTTTGACCAGTTTCGACAGGATATTGAACGCCGGATAAGCGATGTCGATTCTCACCAAAAATTAGCAGAAATCCGCTTGCATGATGGGCAGCAAAAAATTGCTGAGGAACACCGCAAGCAGCAGCAAGAGGATCTTTATGCGGCACGCGATCAATTTACGGGGCAAATGGAGAGCCGCGCAGCTGAACTTTCGAAAATGGATGAGCAAATCAACAAGAACGCCGATGAGCAGCGCAGGCGGCTAGAGAGCGCGGTGCTGGCGGGTGGGCTGCTGCCATTAGGTGAGCGCCAGTTCCGTGCTGGCGATTTGACGGGCGCGCGCGACACCTACCTACGGGCGCTGAAACTCGATGAAGTGAACCCGATCATCCAGTATAAGCTGGGCTATGTGTACGTAAATGCCGATGACTATGATACGGCGGAACACTATTTGCTGCGCGCACTGGAACTTGAACCGGACTTTGCCCCGGCAACTGCGGCGCTTGGTTTCACTTACCGGCGCATGGCAGAACGCAAGGAAAAGGCCATCAAGCAGCAGAACGGACAGGATGATCTGGCAAAAAGCCGCCATTTGCTGGAAATTAGCGACCTATATAGTAAGGCGGAGAATTACCTGATCACGGCGCTGAAACAGTCGCCCAAATTGGTTGATGAGGATAATGAGTCATGGTACGGTTCGCTAGGCGGGTTATACCGTCGCCGCGGACAAATTGATCAGGCGGTAGATGCGTATCTGAATGCGGCAGCAGTGACACCGTATTCATCGTATCCTTTCGTCAATCTTGCGGTACTGTACATGCAGATGAATGACGGCGAGAAGATGCTAAAGACCTTCAAGAGCGCAGAGCGTTTGGCACGCGCAGAGACTATTGCCCGTGCTGATAACTATTATGGATTTGCGGATCTATTCACTTCACAACTGGCGCTGAAGAAGAACGCTGAGGCAGAAGAGACCTTTCAGTTGGTGGTAGAGTTAGCGCCATCGCGGTCAGCGCTTGGGCTGCTACGAGATACGCTGCAAAGGTTAGCCGGGGTGCTGCCAGAGCGTACAGACGAGATTGAGCGATATATTGCCCGCATTGACGCGGTTATGCACACAGACGCCTAGAGGAACAACAGGGGATCGGGGATGAACTCAACGCCATACAAACAGCCGCTATGGGTGGTTGGCGATATTCACGGGCATTTCAGCAAGATGAAGCGGCTGCTGCAAGATGCCGGCTTAATTGACGGGAGCTTGAAATGGGCCGGTGGAAATGCGCGATTATGGTTCATTGGCGACTTTTTTGATCGCGGGCCAGATGGTATTTCATCATTGGCGCTGGCGATGAAATTACAGGATGAGGCGGCAAATGCTGGCGGATCGGTCAATTCGCTGATCGGGAATCATGAAGTGGCTATTTTGAGCGCGGCACGATTTCCAAAGAATGACAAGCTGGTACAGGCATGGGGGCGTAATGGCGGCATGCCGGATGAGCGCGAGAAATTGACGCCGGATATGATAGACTGGCTTTTGTATCTTCCGCTGATCGCGCGGGTTGAAGATTATTTGTTAATTCATGCCGATGCTGGCTTTTATCCGTTGTTTGGCTCCACGCGCGATGCTGTCAATTCCAATTTCAGCGCGGCGATTCAATCCAAAGATGACAGCGCCTACGAGTACCTTATTGATGTATTTGCGGAGCACAAGGCGTTCTTCAAGGGGCAGGAAAGCGGCATTGCGCGTGCTGAGTACCTGTTGCAGCTTTATGGCGGCAAACAAATTATTCACGGGCATACGCCGATTCATCATATGACGGAACAGCCGCCAGCATCAGTAGATGCGCCCTTCATTTATGCCGACAATTTATGTATGAACGTAGATGGCTCAATCTATTCAGGCGGGAATGGGTTCGCCTATCAGCTTGGTTGATCCACCTCTACCGCTTTTATAACCCGCGCTGTTTTTTCTGCCGCAATGGACATAGGGTGGTTTTGAACATCCACCTATTTTCCTATGACATCCACAAAGATTTACCCGTATCCTTAAACTAGCTCACTCCTCAATCCCCTCATCTGCTGCATTGGGAGAGGAAAATTGTAGGTTTAGCGATGAACGTAAAGCATAGATTTGAGGGATACAGATGCAACGACGTCATGTACTGTTAAGCATTATGCTGCTAGCAAGTTTATTGTTAGGGATGGCGCTGCCTATTTCAGCGCAAGAACCACGGCAGGTTTGGGCATATTATTTCGGTTGGTATACGGGAGATAGTTGGGGCGATAGTCGTTTGCTGGATCGCCCTGCAAACCCTTATGACAGCCGTGATGGCGGCGCAATTGCCCGCCAGATCAGCGAGGCGCAGAGCGCGGGCATTGATGCTTTTATCGCGGCGTGGTACGGCCCGGCGAATGGTAATCTCACTTCACAGACCTTTAACGCGCTGTTGGATATTGCGGCGGGGATGGGTTTTCGCGCTGGCGTGTCGGTTGATTTGGGCGATCCCGGCTATAACGCGACGGTGGGCGATACTATTGGTACGCTGCAATATTTGATCGGCGACCGCGTGAATCACCCTGCGTATCTGCGCTATAACGGCAAACCGGTGATTTACTTCTGGAATCAGTCGCGCTTTTCGGTGGGCGAGTGGCAGGCGATCCGAGATCAGGTGGATCCGGGGCGCAATACCATTTGGGTTGCTGAAGGCACGAATACCGCCTTCCTTTCAGTGTTCGACGGGCTGTATTTGTTTAACACGGCGTGGGCAAGCAGCCCGGCTTCAACGGCTAACCAATGGGCGCGGCGGGTGCAGCAGGCGGGCGGCACGTTCTATACTCCGACCGTGCATCCAGGGTGGGATGAATCGGCGCTGGCAGCAGGCCGCCCGAACCCAACATCACCACGCCCGCGCAATAACGGCCAATTTTTGACCAACAGTTGGAATGGCGCGGTTTCCAGCGGCGCTAATGCGGTTTTGATCGTGAGCTGGAATGAATATCTCGAAAACAGCCATATTGAGCCGAGTCAGGTTTACGGGACGCAATCGCTGGATGTGCTGCGCCCGCTGGTGGCAGCATGGAAAGGCGGCGGAGGCGGCGCACCCGCACAAGGCGGCGCGGCGGGATCCCCCACCGGAGTTACGTATACGGTTCATTCAAATTTGCGCTTACGGAATGCGCCGGTGAGCGGTGATGTGATCACCAGCGTTCCAGCGGGGACGGCAGTTGATGTGATCGGGCGGACTGGCGACAGCGGCTGGCTACAGGTGAACTATGCCGGCCAAAGCGGGTGGGTGTCGTCGGGTTATGGCACGATTAACGGTGATGTTAATGCCGCGCCGGTGACAGGTTAGAGCTTGTTTAATAACGCACAATCTTCCATTGAAATCACCCCCTATCGCGCCTATACTGACGCAGTAATAGATTGTGCAGATAATAAGGGAGTCTTAGGACAACATGGGAACATTGGTCGCCGTTGTATATAAGGATCAAACAACAGCTAATGCCGCGCTGGCAAAGCTGCGTGATCTCTCCAGTCAGTATCTGATTGAGCTGGAAGATGCCGTAATTGTCACTAAGAATCAGAATGGCAAGATTCAGCTTCACCAAGCGGTGAACCTGACTGCTGCCGGCGCAACTTCAGGCGCATTTTGGGGCATGCTGATCGGCTTGATTTTCTTCATTCCGATTGGCGGGCTGGTGATTGGCGCGATCATGGGCGCGCTGGGCGGCAAGCTGAGCGATTACGGTATTGACGACAACTTCGCCAAGCAGGTGTCTTCCAAGCTGGAGCCGGGTAAAGCGGTCTTGTTCCTGATGGTGCGTAAGGTGACCACGGACAAGGTGCTGCCCGAAATGGCGCAATTTGGCGGCGAAATTCTTCAGACCAACCTGGATGCAGATGCTGAAGCGCGGATTCAAGCGGCGCTGGATGCTGACTCGGCTTCAACAGCAAGCGAGTAACGACGGTTTCTCTGTAAATGAAAAACGCCTGCGAACTTCGCGGGCGTTTTTATTTGTATAGGCGATGTTCGACAGGTTTTATGCTTCAGAGGGGCTGTCAGTTTCCTGAGATGAGGATTCTTCAGCGGCGTTTGCTTCTGAAGCGGCCTGCTCAGAAGTATCGCTGTCTGCTGGCGCCACTTGGTTGGAAGGTTCGATTTCAGGCGCGGCAGCTTCAGCGTTGTCAGATGGGAACTCATCGGTTTCCCACCAGTCCATATCCAGATATTCGGCGCTGTTTACACGCTTCAGGCTTAGCCCTAAACGGCGATTCTTGATGTCTATCTTAACGATGCGCATGGTGAGCTTATCACCTTCGTTGACCACTTCTTTAGGGTGGTTCACGCGGCGATCTGACAGTTCGGAGATATGGATGAGGCCTTCAATTTCTGGCAGTTCAAAGATTTGAGCGAAGGCGCCAAATTTAGTGAGCTTGGTGACAGTACCCTGTACCAGATGGCCGGGGCTGTAAGTCGTCGCCACGATATCCCAAGGATCAGCGGCAAGCTGCTTGATACTGAGGCCGATTCGCTTGGCGTCAGAGTCTATGCTGATCACGCGGACGCGCACTTCTTCGCCCACTTTCAGCACTTCGCGCGGGTGGTTCACGTGCTGCCATGACAGCTCGGTTAGGTGAACCAGACCTTCAGCGCCGCCGATATCTATAAAAGCGCCAAAATCTTCAAGGCTGACGACGCGACCGGTGCGTTCTTCGCCCTGCTGCAAGTGGGTGATCAGGTTTTCCTTGCGCTTCTCACGGCTTTCTTTAGAGGCCATGCGCTCGGAGAGGATCAGTCGATTGCGCTCGCGATCAACCTCCATCACCTTAACGACGATGGGTTCATTGACCATTTTGCCCCAACGCTGTTCCGGGGTTTCGTCATCGGTTGCGCGGCGGCGCTCGGCATTCATCTGGCTTTGAGGCACAAAACCACGCAGACGGCCAAATTTGACAATCAGCCCGCCGCGGTTGTAGCCGGAGATGCGCGTATCATAGGCCTGCTGGTTCTGGCGATACTCCTGCGCTAGCTTCCAGTCTCGTTCTTCGGCGGCGAGGTTGATGGAAACGACAGCGCTACCATCCTGACCGCGCGGGTTGACCACATAAACGAGAATCTTCTTTCCGACTTGCAAGTTCTCAAGATCGCGCTTGTTGATGCGATCCAGCTCGCTGCTGCGAATTGTGCCAACCGCCTTGCCGTCCAAATCAACTTTAATGCTGACCGTCGAGGTTTCGGTAATCGTGGCTTCGACAATATCGCCACGCTTGAAGGCAGAGGACTGTTCCTGCGTGGTTGCTGCTTCGGAAACTGGCGCATCAGCGCTGGCCGTTTCGCTCGATTCAGCGGCGTCCGTTGAAACATGATCTGACACAGGGGCTTCAGTCGGCGTTTCTTCTGAAACCATTTCTACTTCGTCGGAAGGCAGAGTCTCTGCCTGTTCTCCTTCGAGTGCTGAGCCGTTTTCTGGCAAAGCATTCTCGTCCGACCCGGATGAATTTAGCACCATAGAAGCAAATCTCTTCCGCACAGGATGGGTGGTGAGTACGGGTGAATATTATACTGAAGCGCGTCAAAGACGCAACAAACGTTAAATTATTACGATTTTGAGGGGTGTTGAAAGTATGCCGAATGAGACCCGATCGACGGGTGGGGGTGTTTTTACGCCGCGTCTGCGCCTAAAAAAGCGGCGCACCCCATCCCAGCAAGGCGCGCCGCCAACACGTTCAGCCAGCTAATTGGAAAGCCGCTTACCAGTGAAAAGCTGAACAGCAAAGACGATGATCAAACCACCGATTACGCCCACAATGATGCTGCCGACCAGCCAAATATCACCCAGGCCTTGCAAATTGATCAGCCGCAGCACGAACGTACCCACGATGCCGCCAAGTAAACCCATTCCAATATTGCCCAGTGCGCCGAATCCCTTGCCGTCTTTATTGATGAGTTTCCCCACCAGCCAGCCGGTGATCGCCCAAATGACGATAGTCACCAGCACGCCCCAAATTGTGCCGATGATCGGTGAAAGCAGCACAATGGCTAAGATGGCAAGTACAATCGCCCCAATTAAATACATGATACAGACCCCCTTTTTCGAATCTTCACTTCTTCCATAAAGCTATACGGAGAATTCATCAGGAAGTTTCAGAGCCGATGGCGATTCAGCATGATATAGAGGTAAGCGGCAGGCTGGCGCTTGACTCTTACGTTGCGTGATAGTTTAGGATGATTGAAGTGGGGAAGGATATTGGTGTGTACACGGTGAAACAACTTGCGGCGCTGGCGGGGGTGACTGTGCGCACGCTGCATTATTACGACGAAATTGCGCTGCTGCATCCGGCGCTCGTTGGCGCGAATGGTTATCGCTACTATGACGATTCGGCTTTGCTGCGGCTTCAGCAGATTTTGCTATATCGCGAGTTTGGCATGGAACTGATGCAGATCAAAGATATTTTTGACAGCCCGGATTTTGACCTTGTAACGGCGCTTCGCGCGCATCGGGAAGTGCTGAGAGACCGAATTACGCGCACCGAAAACCTGATAAATACGGTTGATGAAACTATACGCCATCTGGAAGGAGAGATACCGATGAGCGGAAAACAGTTGTTTGAAGCGTTTAGCGAGGAAACGCAAAGGCAATATGAGCGTGAGGCGCGATTGCAATACGATCCGCAGATTGTGAATGATTCTGTTCGGCGATGGAATGGCTACAGCAAAGCCGAGAAAGATCAGATATTGGCTGAAACTGGAGAGATTTACAGCGATGTTGTTGCGGCAATAGAGGCTGGTGTTCCGCCTCAAAGCCCGGAAATGCAGGCAATATTAGAACGCTGGCATAAGAACATCTTTCATTTTTACGAGCCAACGCTGGAAATTTTGCGCGGGTTGGGCGAAGTCTACAACAGCGATCCGGCCTTTATTGCCAACTTTCAGAAGCTGCATCCTGAACTTCCAGCATATTTGCAGCAGGGAATTGCGCAGTATGTTGATGATCTGGAAACGGCGGAAATCGAGCGATTGCTGGCTGAAGATGAAGCCCGCAGTACCCGGCGGCTTGAGTAAAAAACAAGGCGCCTGATAACAGAGCGCCTTATGAGAGAGTCAATATTCAGTTGGAGGGCTGGATCAGTGTTCAAAAGCAGGTACAGCGGTGATCATCCCCTTCAAAATGCGCTCCAAGGCCATCGTGTGGCAGCAGACGCCGCGACTTTGGAAGAAGGTGCAACTACACACCCAGACGGTATCATCGTAAGTAGTGAGATGAGTGTCGTTGTCGCCTTGAAAACTGACCTCAAAGCATGTTAGTTTGATGCGATCTTGCTCATCAGCATAGCGCATCGCCTTTTCGACATCCGAAACCACATTCTGGCCGGGCGCATAAGGCAGCGGTGCGCGTTTCAACAGGGGTTTATAGATTTTTTCGAGAGCCATGATGTGCGGGCAGATGCCATAGCTTTTATAGCCGGGGCAGGTGCAGTCCCAACCTTCAGGGCCAAGATTAATGATATAGGTGCTGTTGTCGCCGCGAAATTCTGCGGTGAGGGCATTGAAGGTCACTCGTTCTGGTTCCTGTGCGTACAGCTTAGCCTTCTCGATTTTACCGATCATTCCGTAGTCCATAGCCACATCCCCTTAAGAATTTGAGGCCGAAATGTAAATAAACAAAAAGCACGCGGGCGTTTAACAGCGTCGCGTGCTTTCAAAATCAGAGTAGAGAACATCTTTAATTGCATGTTTCAATATCATGATCAAAGTTTAACGCCGCTTTAAGAGACTGTCAATTAACGGGGCGGTTTGAAAAAACAGACGGCATTGGTGGTAATGCCCAAAGATCACCCCCCTGCATTGTTATTGTTTTCTAAACTATCGCGGTTTAGAATTTCTTTGCAATTCCTGTCACAAACAACAGAGGTTCCCTTCGTTATGAGAAGTCAAAATCACAAATATCTCGTCTTGCCCGGCCCGGTAGAAGTGCGCCCGGAAATTCTGGATGCGCAGGCTGAATGGATGATCGGCCATCGCTCTACCGCGTTTGCCGAATTATTTGCGCGTCTGCAAACGAAACTCAAGCAGGCGTTCGGCACAGAAAGCCGCGTGTTCGTGCAGGGTTCTTCTGGCACTGGCTTATGGGAAGGCGCTTCCCGTAACTGCATCCGTGATGGCAAGAAAGCCTTGCATCTGGTCGGCGGCGCTTTTAGCGAGCGTTGGGCAGATGTGAGCCGCTTGAACGGCAAAGAGGTGGATGTGATCGCTGTGGATTGGGGGCAGGCGCACACCCCCGAAATGGTCGCAGAAGCGCTTAAAAAGCAGGCTTATGACGCCGTTTGTGCCGTCCATAATGAAACCAGCACCGGCGTGACCAACCCAATTAAAGACATCGCCGCTGTGGTGCGCCAGTATGAAGATACCCTGATGCTGGTGGATACCGTCAGCGGCTTTCTTGGCGCTGAACTGTTGACCGACGCTTGGGGGCTGGATTTGGCGCTCACGTCATCGCAGAAGGCTTTTGCGCTTCCCCCCGGTTTGGCGTTTGCCGCGGTCAGCAATCGCGTCCTGGAGCGTGCGGCTCAGGTCAGCAATCGCGGCTATTACTTCGATTTTCTCGAAATTGAAGCCCTGCTCAAGAAGAACAATACCCCGTCAACCCCGCCCGTCTCGCTGATGTTCGCGGCGGATCGCCAGTTGGAAGATATTTTCAGCGGCGAAGGCCTGCAAGGGCGCTGGCAGCGTCACCTACAAATGCGCGATCTCACCCTGAATTGGGCGCAGGAACGCGGGCTTGGCGCATTTGCCCAAGAGGGCTACCGCAGCCCCACCGTCTCCACCATTGCCAATACCACCGCCTTTGACGTGGATGCGATGGCGAAGTCCATGAGCGGCAAAGGCTTTTCGATGGACAAGGGCTACGGGAAGATTAAGGGTAAAACCTTCCGTATCGCGCATATGGGCGATATGCAAATTCCCACGCTGGAAGCCGTCTTAGCCGGCCTGGATGAATTTTTAGCGGGGAACTAATCCCCTAACGCTTTGGAGTGTTTATGTCCTTCCACGTACTTGTACCTGATAACGTCCATGCTTCGGCGGTAGCTGTGCTGAAAGCGGCGGGCGATGGGCTGGCTTATACCGCACGCGGCCAAATTACCCGCGATGAACTGCTGGCCGAAGTTGCTAACGCCGATGCTTTGGTGATTCGCAGCGCCCATCAAATTGATCAAGCCGTGCTGGATGCGGCGCAGAATTTGCGGGTGATCGCCCGTGCTGGCGTCGGCGTGGATAACGTCGATCTGGCAGCGGCAACCGAAAAAGGCGTGATCGTCATGAATACGCCAGATGGCAACACCGTCTCTACCGCCGAACATACGTTGGGGCTAATGCTGGCGCTGGCGCGGCATATCCCGCAGTCGCACATTTCGATGAATGAGGGCAAGTGGGATCGCAAGTCTTACGGCGGTATCGAGCTGCGCGGCAAAACGCTGGGGCTGGTTGGCTTCGGGCGCATTGGCCGCGCCGTTGCGAAACGCGCATTGGCCTTTGAGATGAGCGTCGTCACCTATGATCCCTACATCACGCCGGAACAGGCGGCAGCGGCTGGCGCGGCGCAGGTTTCCCTAGATGAGTTGTTCGCGCAGAGCGACTTTATCAGCTTGCACGCGCTGTTGACCGATGAAACCCGCCATCTGGTCAATAAAAACACGCTTGCGAAAATGAAAAAAGGCGTGCGCATTGTAGACGCGGCGCGTGGCGCGCTGATCAACGAAGCCGACTTAGCTGAAGCCCTGCAAAGCGGGCAGGTGGCTGGCGCGGCGCTGGATGTGTACGCGCAAGAACCGCCTGATCCGAATAACCCGCTGCTGCAACTGCCCAACGTGGTGCATACCCCACATCTGGCGGCCAGCACCGAAGATGCGCAAATTGTCGTCGCCGTAGAGGCCGCGCAGTTGGTTGTTGCCGCGCTGCTCAAGGGCGAATACAAGAACGTGGTTAATCAGGCGGTACTTCAGAAATAAAGCTCTGAGTAAAGTACAGTTGAACTGTTAAGATGTGAATGACGCCGGAAGAAATTTTCTTCTGGCGTTTTTAATTCCCGCTTTCCTTAACCCGCAACGCTTCAAGGATATATTTTAGGGACTGGGTTGCTTCGGAAAGCGCAACTTGGGGATTGCCTGATTGCGCTATCCAGAGCGCGGCTTCGTTCATTGCGCCCGAAAGTAAATGGGTGAGTGCGTCCAAAGGAAGTTGTGGAAGTTGATGCTTTTTGATTAGCTCAGACAATGCCTCGCGCAGCGACCTCATGCTGTTCTGGGCGTCCAGTTCGCGCCAGAGCGACCAGCCTAATACTGCCGGAGCGTCGATCAGCATGATGCGCTGTACTTGCGGGTCTATGCTCACTTCCAGAAAAACGATAGATCCAGCAACTAACTGATCCCATATATCGTCATAAGCGGCGGTGACTGATTCGATCCGTTGTGCAACCCCCCGCTGTATATCTGCTAAGACCGCCGCAAACAAGCCTTCTTTGCTTCCAAAATGATGATAAAGCGCGCCGCGTGTGACTCCGGCAAGGTGGACGATTTCCTCAGTAGCGGCACTGGCATAACCATCCCGCGTGAATATTTCGGCGGCAACTTCAATAAGTCGTTCTGTGGTGGCTTCGCGCTGCTGGGCTTTAGTGATCTTGCTCATGATTTGCTCCCGATGTTGACATACATACAGTTTGTATGTATCATAAGAACTAACATACAGTCTGTATGTATCTGGATTTTAGACTGAGGACAGCGAACAATGCAAATCAACAGTTTCTACCCGGTTTTGATGAGCGATAAGATTGCAGCGACGTGTGACTTTTATGTGCAGCACTTTGGCTTCCAGATCGTTTTTGAGGCGGACTGGTATGTGAGCTTGAAATCGGCAGATGAACGGTTTGAGCTGGCGTTTGTTGCCTACAACCATGAAACCGTGATGCGCAAATACCAGAAACCTGTGGGGGGCTTACTGCTGAACTTTGAAGTGGATGAGGTGGATGCTGAGTATGAACGGCTGATCACCGGCATTGGGCTGCCGCTGCACCGCGAACTAGTGACCGAAGATTTCGGGCAGCGGCATTTCATCACCGCTGACCCGAACGGCGTGTTAATTGACGTGATTCAAATTGTGCCGCCAAGCGCCGAATTTGCCGCGCAATACCTCACTGGACAAGCTAAGCCCGAATAATAACCGCTTAACACAATGGTCATTCACGGAGACCGGCGTGTGATATATCATGCTCCGGCTTTTTGATTCCCGTACTGATATAGAGGCGGTCATGACACGTTTAGCGATATTAGCCGATATTCATGCCAATTTACCGGCGCTGGAAGCTGTTGTTGCCGATATGGCGCAGTTCAACGTCGATCAGGTGGTGGTGGCGGGCGATAGTGTGAATTGGGGGCCGTTCAACCATGAGGTGATGGCTTACATTACATCCCGCCGCTGGTCGCTGATACGCGGCAACAATGAACTGTATCTGCTGGACTATTTGACCCCCCGCGCCCCTGAATACTGGCATGAATATACGCTGCCGCCCTGGCTGCGCGAGCAGTTGAAAGACTGGATTTACTATATTGGCGGGCTGCCTGATGAGCTGCAACTGCGCTTTCATGATGCCCCCATGATACGGGTGCTGCATGGCTACCCCGGCAACCCGTGGCGCGGCATCTTCCCGGATACGTCGGTTGAACAGGTACGCGAACGGATGGCGGGGGTGCAGGAAACAACGGTGATTATGGCACACACGCATATTATGATGGATCGGGTGGTGGATGGCTGGCATCTGCTGAATCCCGGATCGGTAGGTGCGCCTCTGGATGGCGATCCGGCGGCGAAATACATGCTTCTGGATGGCGATGCTGCCGGCTGGCAGGTGACCACGCGGCGGGTGGAATACGACTATGCGCCCGTGTACGCCGAATTTGAGCGGCAGAAATTTATTGATCAAGTGGGCGTGACCGGGCAGTTAATTATTGAGGAATTTAAGACTTCACGTTTGCGGGTGCAGCCCTGTCAAATTTGGTGCAAAGCGACGTACCCCGGTGAAACCCTGACCGTTGAGCGCATGCGAGAATTTTTGAGCAGCGTCGATCCGAATCCATATATGCCGCCGCCATATCGGGAAACAGCCCCCTAATAACGCGGCTTGCTTCGCCTATTTTTCCCCAAAGTTGCGCTGTTTCTGCTGCTGTGGTTAACTGTTAAGCGTATCCCCATCTCACAGGAAGCGCGGTGTAATGCCCTTTTCCGGCAGTCGCTTGAATATCGTCAGCTTTGCGGCGCTTTGCGTGCTTCTTATTAGCGCGTGTAATTTGATTCAGGCTACACCAACGCCAGTTTCAACGCCCACCTTCATCCAGCCTACGCCTACGTTTCTCGGCGCACCGTCAATCACCCCGCTGCCCGGCACCGGTAATGGCACACTTGAACCTAACCCCTGCCCGCAGCCGAATCCTGAGTGGGTCGCCTACACCATTCAAGTTGGCGATACGCTCACCTCATTAGCCGCTTCCACCTTCAGTACGGTGGCCGCGCTCATGACTGCCAACTGCCTTGATAACCCTGACGACATTCGCGCCGGAGATATCATCTTCCTTCCGATGATGCCCGGCCCTGTGCCGACGGAAAGCGGCTGACCGGAACATAGTTCACGGAGAAAACGTGATGGACAATTTCAAGATACTGGTGAATACCACCCTGCCGCAGTCCGTCGTTCGCCCTGGCGAAACCATCACTCAGACATGGCGCATTCAAAATATCAGCGATGAGCCGTGGAAGCCGGGTTATTATCTGTCTTATATTTCTGGCGGCACGTGGGATGCTCCGCAGCGGGTTGAGATTCCGCCATTGAGTTCCGGAGAAGAAACCGACATTACCCTAACGATGACTGTGCCAGCGGCGATTGGCGCGCACCGCAGCCATTGGCGTATCCGTAATCAGTTCGGCCATCCTTTTGGCCCCGGACTCGTGGCTGCGATCACCGTACAGCCGATACCGGACAACATTTTCAATGGCATCGTTGATCTGTCCAGCACCAATCGTTCGGTCAATTTGGCGGTAGCAAAACAAGTTGGCATTGCCGCGGTGATCATCAAAGCTTCGCATGGTTTAACCAGAGTTGATTCCAGCTTTGCAGCCTTTCGCGAGCAGGCGGGGGCGAGCGGCTTACTTCAGGGCGCATATCACTTTGGCACCGCCGGCGATCCGCTTGAACAGGCCGATCACTTCCTTGCGACCTCCGATCCAGATGAAAACACTTTGCTGGCGTTAGATCTGGAGAGCAACGCTTTTCATCCTAATCAAAGCATGAGTTTATTTGAAGCAGAAACCTTCGCCCGCCGCATCTTTGAGCGCATAGATCGCCTTCCGGCCATCTATACCAGCGCCGAATACCTCAATCGCATCGCCCCGCCGGGTACCATCTCGCAGTTGAATCGCTGTCCTTTATGGGTCGCCAGTTATACCAATGCCCCGGTTGTCCCTCATTTATGGGCTACATGGGCGCTGTGGCAGTTCACCGATGGCCGAAGCGGCCCGCAGCCCCACGAAACCTCTGGTGTTGGCAGGGGTAACCGCAGCGCCTTCAATGGCGATCTGGATGCGCTCAAATCTTGGTGGAGCGCGTCAGATAAGGCTACAATTTAGGCGGGATTTTGCCTTCAAAGGACAACGAGCATGGCCTCAGCAACACAATCTAACAGCGGGTTGATGGAATCGTCTAGTAATCCGGCACTCAATGCTAATGCTTTTCAACGCGCTATTCAGCAGGGGGGCGCCAGCCAGAGCAACCTGACTGCGCTCAGTGTCTATTTGCGCGCCGGTTTCCTGCTGCTGATCATGATTATTGCGGCGGGGTTTGGCTGGTCGCAGACTGAAGTATTCACCGTCGGCCAGCAGCAGGTGGTGCAAATTCCACCGGCGACATGGTGCCTTAGCATGCTGGCTTTCGTGATCGCGATGGTCGGTATTGTTGCCTATAAGGCGGCGGCGGTGATCGGCATCCTTTATATGCTCTTTCAGGGCTTCGTGATCGGTGTGGTTTGCCGCGCCTACGCGGTGGAATATGACGGCATCGTGGCGCAGGCCATCGTTGTCACTCTCGCGATTTTTCTGGGCATGCTGATTCTGTACAGCACGAAGATCATTAAGGTTACGCCGGGGTTTGTCTCGGCCATTGTGGTCGCCATGAGCGGCCTGCTGCTTGGCTATTTCATGATTTGGATTCTCAGCCTGTTTGATCCGCGCATCGGCATTCTATTCTTCACCAATACGCCCATTGGCATCGGGCTGGCAGTGTTCATCGTGGTTTTGGCAGCGCTCAGCCTTGCCCCCGATTTTAAATTCATCGAGATGATCTCCAATTCTGGCGCGCCTTCTTACATGGCATGGTATGCCGCCTTCGGGCTGGTGCTGGGCATCATCTGGTTGTTCGTTTCGGTACTGCGCTTGCTGGCGCTGACCCGCCGTTAAGGGAAAATTTCGCGTAAAATTTGAACAGTAGGGATGCTATATACGACATCCCTACTGTTCAAATTGCCGCCGGCGCTGTTCAGGTTTGATGGGCTTTTACTCTATATCTCGTTGAAATTTAGCGGGGGCGTGGGGGTTTTCCGGGTCGCGGATCGCCCTTAAAGACTCTTGCGAAATAGTCTATATCCTGCTGGGTTTGGCGGGGGTTGGCGGCGCTTCCGGGGTCATCATCGCTTCCCGGCTTTTTGAGCATATTTGTTGGGTAAGAGAATGGTTTTTCCTGTATTTGCTGCATCAATCGCTTCGCGAAATCATGGCTTTTAACGGTCTTAAATTTGCGCCGCTCAGCCTCTTTACGCACTTCTGCGTCGCTGCTCACCACTGTCCAGCGCGTTGTATCTTTGGTTACGCGCAGCTCACGCAAAATTAGCTTGTCGGCAATCGTCGGGTCAGCGGCGAAGATCACTTTAACCGCAGAATTGGAAGCGCGGGATATTCCCCCCGGCAGCCCGCTGTCAAAACATACGGTCACGCGGGACTTGCTGCCCGCCGCAAACCGCCGCAGCAGCTCCACCAACTTCATCTCATCTTCGGGATCATCCAGCGAAAAACCTAGTAAAGCTGTCCCGATCAGGTTGTGACCGTCTATTAAATACATCTTCCAAAAACCCGTCTCTTTCACTCAGTATACTATGCTTCGATCAAATTTTACGTAAACCTCTCTCGGCTTTCTAGGGAAAGACCCGCGTATCGCTCACAGTTTCTCAATATAGCGCTTGATGATAGTGACACTGTTATGCAGCGCATCCTGCTCATTCGGTTGTAATTTTAGCGGGAAGCTGTCAATGACGCCCTGCCCGCCGATTAAATGTGGCAGCGATGCCGTGACATCGTTCACTCCGGCGATCTCATCATGGGGTGTGCATACCGTCATGATCGCCCGCTGATCATGGAGCATTATGTTCACAATTCGCGCCAGCGCGCTACCAATGCCGTAATAGGTTGCCCGCTTTCCCTTGATGATACGCGGCGCCGCCATCCGCACCTGCTCATCAATTTCGGCGCGTTCAATATCGCCTAATACCATATCCCGATGCGCGACAAATTCATTGAGCGAAATGCCGCCTACTGTCACATTTGACCACGTAAGCACTTCTGAATCGCCGTGCTCGCCCACGACATAGGCATGCACATGTTGTGAATCTACGCCTACTTTTCGCCCCAATAATGCGCGAAAACGCGCAGTGTCCAAAGTTGTCCCAGAGCCGATCACCCGCCCTGCGGGAACACCAGCTTCAGCGGCATAACGGGCGGTGAGATGGGTCATAATGTCTACGGGATTGGTTGCCACCAGCAGCAGGGTATTGGGCGCGGCTTTTAGCACCGCTGGCACCACTTCCTTAAATACTTCAGCGTTTCGTCCCAACAGCTCTAGGCGGGTTTCTTCAGGCGAGGCGCTGTTCACTCCCGCCGCTAGTATGACCACCGCAGCGCCGGCCAATGCGGCGTAATCTCCAGCGACGATCTCTAAGGGCGAGGCGAATGGCACTGCGTGATAGAGATCGTCCGCTTCGGCCTGCGCCCGTTCCTGATTGAGATCCACCAGCACAATTTTGCGCCCAATTCCCTGCATCAGCAGCGCATAGGCCGCCGTTGCACCTACGAAACCCGCTCCGACAACACCAATTTTCACGGTAAAATCCTCTGCACATGATTCGGGAAAAGAATACTTTGCGGGATAAATTATACTGCCGCAAAATATCGTTGTTCATGACAAATGTCATCATCGCCAGAGGTGAATAACATGGGTATTGGTCAAAAGCGGGTTAAATTTGATTTTGATATCCGCTTCAGCAACGGCGGCGGCTTGCAGGGGCAGGATTTTCGCCTTGATATTGATGGCGATCAAATAGATGATGCCGCCTTAGCCGATTACATCGTGCGTGATTTGAACCTGCTGATGGTTGGCGATGTACGCATCCTCAATAAGACTATTATTGAAGAGTCGCATAAACGTGCTGAACCCCGCTTCATTGATTGCAGCCATACTGTTGAAGCTGGCATGATCACCTATAAAGGGCTGCCTGCGCCGATCATCTGCGATTACCTTAGCCGCGAAGAGTCTCGCACCCACTATGCCCCCGGCACCGAATTTCAGATCGGCAAAATTGAGCTAGTCGCCAACACTGGCACTTATGTTGACAGCCCGTTTCACCGATATGCACACGGCAAAGACCTGTCGGAACTGCCGTTAGACTCGCTGGTGAATCTAGATGCTGTGGTCATTCGCGCCGCCAGCAGAAATGGACGCGCTATCACCCGCGCTGCCTTTGCTGATCTAAATCTGCGTGGCAAAGCAGTGTTGGTGCATACTGGATGGGATGCCCACTGGTGCACAGATCGATATTTTGAAGGCCACCCCTACCTGACCGAAGACGCCGCTGAATTTCTGGTCAAGGCCGGCGCAAAGCTGGTTGGCATTGACTCCTATAATATTGACAACATAGAAGGCGGTGAACGCCCGGTTCACAGCATCCTGCTTGGCTCAGATATTCCGATTGCCGAACACCTTTGCGATCTTTCGCGCCTGCCTGATGCTGGCTTCAAATTCTCGGCTGTGCCGGTGAAGATCAAGGGTTTCGGAACCTTCCCCGTTCGCGCTTATGGGATCGTGGGATAAATATTTGCGACGACAAGCCTCATCTTCCTACTCGAAGAAGGATGGCGCTTGAAGGCCGCCTCTGGGTGGGGAAGCATGAATGGCCGTGTGGCGGTAATCTCAATAGGGATCACTGCTGTAAGTGATGCCATTGAAGATGGCGAAATTGGCGGCATTTGGCCGAAAAATATTGGATGGACTTAGAGTATCGTTAGCTTGGCGAAGTTGGCGGAAAGGCGCTTGAAGCCAACTTTATCGAAACGGACTTCTATTTCTTCATCGTCGCCGCTGCGCTTGCTGGTGATCACGATGCCGGGGCCAAACGTGGCGTGAAATACCTTCATGCCAGTCTTGAATTTCGTCTGCGGCTCTGGCGCTTTGTCTTTTGTGGCACGCCCCGGAAAGGGGATCACCTTGCTATGCGTTTGGGCGGATCGCTGCGAGGTTCTATCGCCGCCCGATTCCCACGTTGTAGACTTTTGATAACCGGAACGATCTTTCAATGATTTGACCTTGGGCGAAACGCCTTCGGTCAGCTCTTCGGGAATATCTTCGAGGAAGCGCGAGGGTACAGACAGCATACTATCGCCATAAAGCGTGCGCCGGAAGGCATAGGTAAGGTGAATTTCATCTCTTGCGCGGGTGAGGCCGACATAAAACAGGCGGCGTTCTTCCGCCATGGCGTCCGGCTCAGAGAGCGAACGACTGTGTGGCAGCAGGCCTTCTTCGATGCCGGTGATGAATACGACAGGGTATTCCAGCCCCTTGGCGGCATGCAGCGTGAGGAGGGTGATAGCGTCGGCGTTAGGATCGAGGGCGTCGGTGTCAGAGGCGAGCGAGGTTTCAGTGAGAAAATCGATCAGCGAGAGATCGCGCTTTTCGCTGATCGTGCCGCGCAGAGAGCTGACGTTTTCCTGACGCTCACGAATCTGGTCGTCGGTGTCGGTGGAGCTTTCGTTGAGATGGATCATGTAGCCAGTACGGGCGATGATCTCATCGAAGACCAGCGTCAAATCGCCTTCTTCAGCCAGCGCGCGCAGATCACCAATTAATTGACCAAATTCGACCATGCTTTTGCCGGCGCGTCCGGTGATGGGCAGCGTTTCGCCATCAGCGGCAGCCTGTAAGGCGCTGGCTAAACCGCCGCCGCGCTGTGCTGTCCATGTGAGGAAGGCGCTGACCGACTTCTCGCCAATGCCGCGTCCCGGCACATTGACGATGCGCTGAAAGCTGACGGAATCATCGGGATTGTTGACCAGCTTCAGGTAAGCCAGCAGATCGCGAATTTCCTTGCGTTTATAGAAGGCCACGCCGCCGATCAGGCGATAAGGGATGCCGGTGGCTACGGCGGCATCTTCGAGCGTGCGAGATTGGGCGTTGGTGCGGTACATGATGGCGAAATCACGATAGCGGTAGCCGCGTGTTTTAATAAGGCGGCGAATTTGGGTGGCGATATATTCGCCTTCATCGGCCTCGCTGTAGGCTTCGTAAATGGCGACGCGCTTGCCGCCTTCACGGTCAGTGAATAGGGCTTTGGGGGTGCGATGGCGATTGCGGTCAATGATGGCGCGAGCGGTATCTAGCACAATCTGGGTGCTGCGATAGTTCTGCTCTAGTAGGATGGTGTGCGCGGCGGGGTAGTCGGTCTTGAACTGCATGACGTTGCGGTAATCGGCGCCGCGAAAGGCGTAGATGCCCTGATCTTCATCGCCAACCACGAACACGTTATCCTGCGGTTTGCCAATCAGTTTGACCAACTGATACTGGGCGGTATTGGTATCCTGAAACTCGTCTACCATGACATGTTCATAGCGGCGCTGATATTTTTCGCGGGCGGTTTCATTGGCGCGCAGCAGCAGCACGGTTTGCATGAGCAGATCATCAAAATCCATGGCGTTGCTTTCGATCAAGCGCTTCTGGTAGGCGGGATAGACGCGGCGTACCACTTCGCTGAAATAATCGCGACCATAGGGATAATCGTCGGGCAGAATCAGCTCGTTTTTGGCGTTAGAGATGGCGCCAAGCACGCGCCCCGGCTGAAATTTCTTGGTGTCTACATTTAGCTCGCCAAGGATGCGCTTGATCAGCGAAAGCTGATCGTCAGTGTCATAGATGGCGTAATCGCGGTTGTAGGGCAGCGTACCTACGCCAGCCTCAACGCGCAGTATTCGCGCACAAATGGCGTGAAAAGTGCCAATTTGCAGGCCGTCGGCGCGATCTGCCAGCAGGTTTTCCACGCGCTCGCGCATTTCGCCTGCCGCCTTATTGGTGAAGGTGACGGCGACGATATGATGCGCGGGGATGCCGATTTCGCGGATCAAATAGGCGACGCGATGGGTGAGTACGCGGGTTTTGCCGCTGCCGGGGCCTGCCAGCACCAGTACCGGCCCGGTGACGGCGGTGACGGCTTCGCGCTGCTGAGGGTTAAGCTTGTCGAGAAGGTTG
>DAOTUZ010000085.1:0-47799 GCA_034437295.1 Anaerolineae bacterium
CTATTGCTTACACTTGGATGGTCGCCCTCGGCAGCCAAGCCGTTGCTGCTGGCATCGCCCAACCGCTCGTTCGTCGTCCCGACGGTTCGTTCCGGCGGCTCTGGAGCTTGTTTCGGGAAGGCTTGCGCTACTTCGTGCAAGTTGTTCAACGCCAAACCTTATGTCTAGGATTAACCTTTATCCCAGACATAAGGTTCACTTGAAAACATGTCCTCTCCTCAGCGCTTGCATGGGAGAGGTACAGCGTTTTTAGTTACCCCAAACCCAATTTGCCGGGACATAGAATATTCTTCGGGTCTAAACCATGCTTGATTTGCGAAAGCGCGTGCATGCCTGCGCTGCCGTACTGAGCCTCCATGAAAGGCTGCAAGCGCAAGCCGACGCCATGATGATCGTTGATCACCGCGCCCGCCGCTAAGGCCGCATCTACCCCCGCTTTGATGATCTTGTCATGAAGCGCCTTCGCTTCGGCTAAATCAGCCGGGCCAGTCGGAATTTTCATGCGCGCATAAATCATCGAACCCCACTCGTACCAGTGGCTAAAGTGGGTGTTCAGCGATAAATTCCATTCCGCCCCCACGGCCTCACGGATCGCCCGCGTGGTCGCATGGTAAACCGCGTTGATATGCGAGAAATCGGCCACCACATCCACCGTCCCCCAGATACTCGGCAGTTCCGGCGCGTAGGGCGGGTAATAGAACACGTAGCGTTTATCCCACCATGTTTCACCGATGCTGGCGGGAAGTTCTTCGCCGCCATGCTGCCGGCAAATGCTGAAGGCGGTTTCGGCTTCGGCGCTGACCAGCGATGGATATTCACCGTCGAACATCAGCACCATGGTTGGGTTGGGCAGCGGCGTTTCCACCGCGCGGGCGAGGCTGTGCGCAGCGGCGTAGGCATCGTAATAACGCAGCACCGCCGGGCGCAGGCCGCTAACCATGATCTGGCGTCCGGCTTCAGCGCCTTCGTCCAGCGAGGCAAAACTGTACACGCCGAATATGCGCTTTACAGGCAGGTGGCGCAGCTTGACCACCGCCGCCGTCACGACGCCTAAGGTGCCTTCTGAGCCGATCAGCAGTTGGGTCAATTCCGGCCCGGCGGCATGGCGCGGCACCGCTGGCGTATGCACAATCTCGCCGGTAGGGGTAACAAATTCCACCGCCAGCACGTGATCTTCAATCTTGCCGTATTTGCTGGACAGCACGCCAGAGCCGCGCGCGCCGATGCTGCCGCCAATGGTCGCCCATTCGGTGGAGGCTGGATAGTGCGTGAAGGTCAGCCCGCGCTCGTTCAGATAGGCTTCAAAATCACGGCAGGCGAGGCCAGCTTCGACGGTGCAGGTGAGCGACAGTTCATCAACATGGCGGATCGCTTTCATTTTGCGCGTATCCAGCACGATACCACCGCGATCCGCGTTGGCAGCGCCCTGCACGCCGCTGCCGCCGCCCCACGGCGTGAGGGGGATATTCAGCTCATTCGCCAGCCGTACAACCGCCGCCACCTGCTCCACCGTTTCCGGCGTCACGGCGGCATCGGGCTTGCTCAACGGCTGCCCGGCGGCGGCGGCGGCGATGGCGTACCAGTATTGATCGTTGGCATACTTCACCCGCGCTTCTGGCTGCGCCAGTACATTATTCGCGCCGGCAATCTCGGTCAGACGGGCAACAATTGCGGCATTTTCCATGCGTTCAGCTACCATGCCCACGCCTTACCTTCCGTCCAGTCCCGATTCTTGATGGTGAGGTCAACCTTTTCCAGTTCTTCGACGGCATCAATCAGGTGATCGGTGAAGCGGGTGAAGGCAATTTCGCCCTTTTCCGCGGTGCCGCGATGGGGGTTGCCCATGATCCCGCTGTCGGTAAATTCTTCATGATCGAAGGGGAAGTTGAAATACTGGTAACCCTGAAATTCCGCGTCGGGCATGCCGTCTTTCTTGGCCCATGCTTCGCCCAGCCATGCCGGAGTATGCGCCTTGTCCACCACGGCGCGATCCAGCCGTACCAGTTTAGGATCGTGCGCCAAACACTGCGAGGTTTCTAGTTCGCCTGCGTGCCAGCCGGGGGTTTCCTCAAGTGGGCCTTCCAGCACATCTTTCAGCATGCCGATATAACGTTCGGCGTAGGGCTTGTAATAGGCGATCAGCGCGCCGGTTTCGTAGCGCAGTTTGCGCAGCACCGGATCGATCACCTTCACATTTGAGCCGTGCCCGTTGACGAAGATCAGGCGGTTGAAGCCGTGATGGATCAGGCTGCGGCCGATGTCGTAGATCACATTCAAATAGGTATCGGCGCGTAGGGTAATTGTGCCTGCGCCCCAACCCGGCCCGCGCATGTGCTGCGGAGAATAGCCAAGCCAAAGGGTGGGTGTGTATAAAATGCCCGCCTGCTCGCCTGCGCGTGAGGCCACTTCCTGCGCGGTGATGGTATCGCAGAACAGGGGAAGATGCGGCCCGTGCTGCTCAAGGCTGGCTTTGGGGATCAGGATGGTATCGGAATGTTTGAGATATTCCTGCACATCTACATAGCTCAAATCGCCAAGGCAGAATGAGGGGAAATTCAGGTCTTTGGTCTTACGTGGCGCCGCCATTTAGGGTTCCTCCAGACGGACTATCGTCTACAAGCACGTATACGAACGCTGCCGCAAATAAGCCTGGCAGTACATCTTTCAAACCGCGCGTCCCTTCATAGGGAACTGTGGTTTCAATGCGAAAATGAAGCTGCTTTGCCCACCAGCGAAAATCTGCCAGAGTCCAGAAGCGCAGGTGTTCGCCCGGCGTGACCACCCATTGCAGCGGAAATTTCCCCATCAGCAGGCGCAGCCGATGCTGGTGAAAGCCGGTGTTGGGAACCGACACGATGATGCCCTTGCGAACCACTCGCCGCAGGTCATTCAGCAGAATTTCCGGCTCTGGCAAATGTTCGATGATTTCGGAACAAATGGCGTAGTCAAAGCGCAAATCGCTGCCGAAGGCTTCCGCGGTCACGGCATAAATCGGGCGGTTGGCGTCGCCTAACTTCACGTTGGTCAGGCCGATGCTGTGGCAAAATTCAACCGCTTTTGGCGAAAGATCGAGGCCGTATGCCTCAACCCGTTTCTGTTCGACAAGATATTTCAGCAGCGCGCCATCCCCGACGCCAATATCCAATACCGAATCTTCCGGCGAAACAATACTTTCAAACACTTGAACCCGGCGTAAGCGCCACGGCGAGAGCTTACCTAGCCCGCTCTGTGCTTTTGCGTCCCAATATGCGTCATAATTGACGCTGCCAATATGCGCGGTATCGGGGTAGCTGAACAGGCGCTTGATCCCGCGATAGCGATTGGCGAACCACAGATAGATCGGGCGCAGGGGTGAACTGCGGATCGCGGCTTTGAGCGAGGTCATTTTGCTGCGCCGCTCATATCAGCAGCCGTTTCAATTCTTCAACGGTGATATCGGCAAAGGCATCGTCGTTAATATGCGCGTCAAACTCAACGCGCCGTATGCTTGGCTTCAGATCAGCCCTGAAGATGTCAAGGATGCGTTGGTTTAGCTCAACATTCCAGAAAGCGCCGCCGTCAATGTCCATGATTGAGCCGCCGCGTAACGGCACCAACAGCGTGACCGGGCCGCTGGCCGCGTTCAGTTTGTCTACCAGCAGGCGGGTGGCGGCAAGCTGTTCTTCGGCGGTCAGGCGCACCAGCGTAAATTCGGGGTTGTGGTAGTAGGTTGGGCGGTCACGGTACTGCGGCGGAACTTCGTGTTTCGCGCCAAAGACGATGAAGTCAAGGCATCCGGGTACGATCAACTGGGGGATTCCGGCCAGCGCCGCCGCGTCTAAACGGGATGCCCCGGCGTTGTGAAAGCCGCCAGCGATGAACCCGGCAATTTCGCTTAAGGTATAGTCCAGCACCGCCGAAAACGCGCCCTGCGGGATCAGTTCTTCCATAGCCGCGCCGCCCACGCCGTTCGCGTGGAAGATCACCAGATCGTAGCCGAGAGCCTCAATCTTGGGGCGGGCGCGCATCAGCGGGCGGGTGGTGTTGCCGAGCATGGTTGCGGCAACTGCCGGGCGTTCACTGGCGACGCGCAGCGGCCCCCGCGATTCGTAGGCTTTTGCCATGCCGGCAACGGCGGCGGCGGCGTTGTCGAAAAGCGCGCGGCTGATGTCGTTCAGGCCGAGAATATCCACCACCGAGTGCATGACCATCACATCTTTGCTGCCAACGAAAGGGCCGAATTTGCGAAAGCCGGAAGCCAGCGGCGAGACGATCAGTTTGGGAAAGCCGACGGGCAGCGCTTTCATTGCGGCGGCGGCCAAAATGGCGCCTTCTGCGCCGCCCAGCGAGGCTACACCGTGAATTTTTCCCTGCGCGCACAGATCGAGGGCGATTGCGCGCACGCCTTTGAGCATCTCTTCAACCGCTTTGCCGCGGGTTCCGGCGCTGCGCAGCGCCTCAATGTGTGATCCGGCAGCTTCAGCCACAGCTTTGCGGGTGAAATCGGCGGTGATGCCCACTGCCTCACCCAGAATGCCGGAATCCAGCACTAGCACGTCGCAGCCATACTGGCGAATGCGATCGCGCAGATAGGCGGTTTCCGGCCCTTTGGTGTCCAGTGTGCCGATCAGTAAAACCGTTGGTGTCATAAACTTCACCCTGCTGCGCCCTGACAAATGCGCCGATTTTCTGGACTTTTGCCTAGTCGGTAAGATTACGCGCCGTTTGCGCGCAGATGATCGATGCAGTTTTTGACGTGGCGCGAATACATGGCGTCGCTCATCAGGTCGGAACCGTGATCGCGGATGAATTTCAGTTCGGCTTCGGTGGCGGTAGTGCCAACATCGCTGTCTTTTTCGGCCAGCGGCGAACGGTCAAATGGAACCACAAATTCGGCGGTTAGGGGGCCGGTGTAGCCAGCAGCTTTGAGCGTTTGGATCAGCTTCGCCCAATCAATGGCGCCTTCACCGCAGGCGCGGCGGTTGTTATCGGCCACGTGGAAATCGACCAGATGCTTGCCGGTATTCATGATCGCCTGATACATGTCGGCTTCTTCGATATTGATATGGAAGGCGTCCAGCGCCACGCCCACGTTTGAGCGCCCGGCATCTTCCATCAGTTTCAGCGCCTGATCGTGGCGGTTCAGGAAGTTGGTTTCAAAGCGATTCAGCGGCTCAAGACCGATGCGAATAGCGGGGTACTTTGCCGTGTAATCGGCAATTTCGCGCACGCCGTCCACCGCCCAACCCCATTCGGTTTCAGGGTCGGCCATGGCGACCACTTTGCCGACTTCGCTAGGCACGAGGGTGATGATGGTGCCGCCTAGCGCGCCGACCATATCCACGATTTCCTTGACATAGCGCACGCTCATTTCGCGGAAATAGGGGTCAGCGTGAATCAGGTCGCGGCCAGCAATCATGATGGTGACTGCGCCGAAGCATTTTAAGTTGTGGGCATCTAACTGCGCCCTGACCGAATTGACATCGTATTTGCGCGGCTCACCCATGATTTCGATGCCATCGTAGCCCAAATGAGACAGGCGCTCGATGGTGACTTCAATCGGCTCTGGACGCATCCAATTGTGCATACAAATATCCATGATCAAGCTCTCCTTTTTGAAAAAAAATAGCCAGCGATGCTGAAACTGACTCGCTTTACAATTACCAGAAACAGAGTATATTCACGATATGCAGCCTGTATACAGACAGAATACAGTATCGTGAGGATGAATGCAACAACCTGCCGACTCTATTAAACGCCTTGAACAATACTTGCAGCAGCATCGCCCGAATCTGGCGGGGGACAGCCGCCGCTTGAGCGATATAACCTATGAAATATTGCAGGATGCGCTTAGAAATGCCGATGTGCAGGCGGGCGATCCGCTCTCTGAAAACCGGATTTCAAAGGCGCTGGGCATCAGCCGAACGCCGGTGCGCGAGGCCTTGCAGCAGCTTGCAGGGGAGGGCGTGCTGCAAATCATTCCCGGACGGGCGATCACGGTTGCCACGCGCAGCTTACAGGATGTGCTGGATGCGCTGCATGTGCGCCAGTTGATTGAGCCGGAACTGGCGCGCCTGCTGGCTGAACACATGGACGAACACGACAGCGCCACGCTGCAAGCCCTCACCAGCGCCATGCGTGAAGCGGCGAAAAAAGGGGATCGCGCCGGATGGTCGAAGGCGGATCGCCAGTGGCATGAAATGTTGTGCAGCGCCTGCCCGAATCAACTGCTAGGGCAGATGGTGCTGCAAGCGCGCAACCGCATGTACAGCAAGGGCGCGGGCGATAACGTGAGCGAACAGTATTTGATTGAAGGCACCGAAGAACACGCGCAGATTGTGGATGCGATTGCCGCCGGCGATGGTGAAGCTGCTGCGTCGCTGATGGTTGAGCATATTGCTAAAGTGCGGGCGAATATGTTCAAGGGAAGTTATTGAGAGATAGCGAAAAGTTCAAGCGACATCATCCCCATGTTCCCCATTTATGCGGCGATTTTGCAGCGGCACATCCGCATAGCCCTCTCTTTTTGAAACGAATTTCTGCCATAAACGATTACAGTTCACGATCCCTACGGAATTGAATGGAAACGGAAGCCCAACGCTGCGCCCTTACGAAAAAGACGGGCGGGCAAAAGGCGTGCTTTCTGACCTGAAGGCCGCAGCATGCCTTGCGCCTCTACGGCATTGTATGGTTAAGGGGAAATTCCCCTTAATAGATTAGTTAAATACCAATATAGCATAATATCTATATTGGTATTTAACTGTTAAAGTTCGACTACATAAAACTGGGTGGTGGCGGTCTGGTTGATGGAGAGCGTTCCGGTAGAGACGCGCCATTGTAGGCGGAAAGTATGACTGCCGGCGGCCAGCGAAATGACGCGCAGATGGCTGAACGGCTGCACTTGATCGGCGCTGGCGGCCTGCATGAGCATGAGTCCATAGCTGGAATGCCCGATGCGCGTGCTGTCGATGGTGACATCAAGGCAGCAGTCAGCGCCGCTAGAGGCCGATTTCCAGGTGCCGGAAAAGCCAAGCAGCAGGGGCGCGCCGGTGGTGGTCATGGTGATCACGTAATTGGCGTGAACATCCACGAACGTGCCGGAAGTGGTGGTTGGAATTGCGCCAGAACCTGCCGAAGTGACGGCAAGCGGGGCATCCACCTGCGCTTTTAGAAATTCGAGATTGTCGCGCAGATGGGTGTTCAGCGCGGCGGCGGTGACGATTTCGCCGGTTGCCCAAGTACGCGGCGCAGTCCAGATAATAGGCATGAGATTTTGATCCTTTCGTGATCACAAACGTTATCTATAGATAGGCGGGCAGAGAGTCCCCTGCCCTATGGGCGGGATGGCGTTAGTAGGCGAGCGCCGCGGTTTGATCGATGGCGGCGACTCCCAATTCCCAAAATGTTCCGGGCGCGGCGGGCGCGAGATAGAAACGGAGGCGATGGCGCGATCCGGCTAAATCCACTTGATGCGATTCCCCGATGATCCAATAGGCCCGATCATGGCCGGTTTGCGATTCCTGAATGGTGATCTGCGCCATCGGCTCAAGGGCGAGCGCGGCAGGGTGTTCGCGGAGATCGCAGTCAAGCCAGCGGATGGTTTCGCGGATACTGCCGCTGTAGTGAAGCTCAAAATGGGCGATGTGCGCGGCCTCATCGGGCGAGTCGATCAGCGGCAGGGTGAGATCGCGGCTGTGAAAGCCGTGATGGGCGATGCTGATCTGATCCAGCGCCTCCACGGACAGCGGCGCGGCGGCGATCAGGGGCGTGCCGCGCAAGACTGCGCCAGATAAGATGTAGGCGAGCCGCGCAGACGGATTGCGGAACTCGATCACGGCGGAATCGACACCCTGCGGCGCGAATACCGCCTGTACGGGCAGCGATTCGCCTGTGCCGTCGGGGCGGGTATTGGCAGAAAATGTAAGCCCTTCTAGCGCCAGCACGCCAACATCAGCGCCGTTTTCCAAACGATAACGCGCCACAATCGAACGTAGGCCGGGCGGGACGGGCAGCGGCGCGGCGCTGATCCACAAGGGCGTTTCGGGCGGGCCGATTTCGCGGGGGGTGACGGTGACGCGCACATGGTTGATGGCGGCCTGATGGGCGTACTCAACGGCGGCCATGCCCTGATCGAAACTGGCCGATGGGGATGCGGCGCGCAGCGGGGCATGGCGGTTATAGAAGGTTAGCCCGCCCTGCCGATTCGCCATCAGGCGGCCGCGTTCGGCGGCGATGATTTGCGTGATGATGCTGCGCGCAGGCAGATCAGCGGCAAAGGCGGTGAAGGCGAATGATGAGATGCCGGCCTCAAAGTTGGCGGGGATGGGCAGCGAATCGGCCAAGTGCGCGACTCCTAATATCCCAAACGCGGGATCGTCTAAGACGCATAACGCGGCGAGCGCGGGGCGGCGCAGCGGCAGCCTTTGGAGACACTGGCGCAGCAGGTGATCGGCGGAAATATTGAGGCTTTGCGGCAGATGAACGGCCAGCGATTCTAAGGCTGAATCTGGCGTGCGGGCGGTGATGATGGCGGTACGTTCGCCGCGCGCGCCAGCCTGCGGGGTGATGCGTTCGATCACGCCGGTGAACAGGGTGCGAACCGTGAGGCCATCATCGGCCTGAATCCGCAGCCATAAGCCAGCGTGAAGGGCGGGACTGCGTTCAGGCGAAAAGAGGCCATCGGCATTATCGAGGTGGATTTCCGCGAGGCCGGCTTCAGCGACGGGCTGATCGGGCGAGTCGCAGCCCAAGCGCCACGAGAGCGAACGGATGCGGGCTGAGCAATTGAGCGCGAACGCGCCATCATCGGCGGTATCGAGCGAGAGAACGTAGTTCATGGTTGAAAGACTCCTTTAGTGACCGCGTTCATGGCGGCGGAACGGACAACGCATGCGTTGTCCCTACAGGCGAATTTGGGTGGGCGGGAAACCTCACCCCCTGACCCCCTCTCCGTACACAGAGAGGGGGAAAGATGGGCGGGTGGCGGGTTGGGATTGGGTGCATGATTAAGCCCAATCAATGCCGGTACTGCCGCCGGTGACGACGCCATGCCAAGCGAGGGCGAGGCTGATCACGCAGTCATCGTGCATGCCGGATGGGGCGCTGTATTTGATGCCGCCGCCGGGCGCACGGTGGAGCGCGTAGGCGGCCAGTTCAGCAAGGACGACATCGCCATGCGGGGCAGATTCGGGCAGCAGGGCGAGATCGGCGCGTTCGATGGCTAAGGCTAGGGCTTCGATGAGCGGCGCTTTGCTGGATGCGGTGGTTTTAAAAGGGCGCAGCGGGACACCTTCGGCCTGCAACGCTTCGAGATTGACCGCGCCGATGCTGTTTTCTTCGGCCCACAGATAGGCGGGCTTCCAAAGGGCGCAGAGGGTGGCGATACGCCCGCGCTGAACCGCCCAACCGACTTGATTGAAACGCTCGACGGCGACCACCTGCCGCGTTTCGGCGTCAATGAGGGTGATGACGGTGAAATCGCGGGTGCGCCCCCAATCAATGCCGCCCACATAGAGGCGGCCTGCGACGGGGCGCGGGTGAGGCGGCGCGCTGGCGGCGGCGTGAATGCCGCGAAAGACGAGGCCGTCATCATCGAGAAATTCGGCCATGTATTCGGCGCGGAATACGGCGTTGGAGGTGGCGAGGCGAATAGAGTCGAACTCATCACGTGAGATGAACGGGTTGTCATAGCTGGCATAATGGAACGACTGCCATTCATTTTGCCCGCGCCGCTGCCCGGCTGTGAACAGGTCGTAAAACCAGTTGCGGCCAAAAGGCGTGGAGAGCAGCAGCGCGCCGCCGTGTTTGTCGGAAAGCATGGGGCGGATGATGTCGCTCCAGATTTCGGCGGGCATGAAGGCGGCCTCATCGAGGACGACGAAATCCAGCCCGGCGCCGCGAAGGGTATCGGGCAGGTGGGCGCTGCGAATTTCGATAGAACCGCCGTTTTTCGCGTCGATGCGCATGGCGTCCTGCGAGATGGTGAGCGCGTCAAAGTGGCGGCTCATGCGTTTGAGATCGCGCCAGACCTGAGAGGCCATGCGGTAGGTGGGGGAAACCCACCAGCAGGTGAGGTTACGGTTCATCGCGTAATCCAGAATCAGCAGTTTCCCCACTTCGGTCTTCCCGAAACGGCGCCCACACGCGACCACCCGGAAGCGCCGTTTCGACTTCATAATGGTCATTTGCCCAGGGTGGGGCATTATGGAGAGAACCGTCAGGATATCGGTACTCGACGCGGACGACTTTTTCTTCTTCTTGATCTGAGGCATGTTGTTCTCCTGTTTTTTCAAACCACTGTTGTAACTTGAGCAGACGGTCAATCATGACGCCGAGCGCGTTAGCCCGTTCACGGAGCGGGGCTTCTTCGATGGCGGCCTCAAGCCCGCAGGCCAGCTCAAGCGCGGTTTGCATGAGATGCCATTGAAGCGCGTTGAGCGACTCGGCGTTTGGCGCGTTTGGCGCTGGTTTGGTGGACATGATCGGTGTTCCTTTCTGGTGAGAAATGCTCACCTGATAGACCTGCGAAATGATTTTTTTACTGCCGGCGGACAAGGCGCCTTGTCCCTACGAACCTCACCCCTACGAATGGCTGCCTGCGGGCGGCTTGCCGTTCGGCTAATGGCGGAAACAGCAATCGTTTTCAGCCCCGATGGGCGCGATTTCCGCGCTGCCGCGCAGACAGCCATCACGATCTCAATTTAGCACATTCGTTCTGAAAAGTGGTGACTATATTGCTAACAAAATGGACTCAAAATTTGAGGGGAAAAACGGGCAAAAACGGGCTAAAAAAAGTTAAAAGATGACCTCACCCCTCAATCCCCTCTCCGTGCACGGAGAGGGGAAGAAAGACGGTGATTTTTGTTTTGGGGGATATTCGCGTTGTGATTAGAACATCTGTTATCATATTTGCGCCACGAATGACGAGGATTTTATGGCGAAACCGGCGCCGCCCACTTCTGAATCTGCATTCCAGATCGATCACATCTATCAGGGCGACTGCCTTGAGGTTTTGCGTGGGCTGCCGGATGCGTCGGTTGATCTGGTATTTGCCGATCCACCCTATAACCTTCAGCTTCAAAATACGCTGCTGCGCCCGAACAATTCCAAAGTGGACGCGGTGGATGATCACTGGGATCAGTTTGATGATTTTGCGGCCTACGATGCCTTCACCCGCGCATGGCTAGGGGAATGCCGGCGGGTGCTGAAGGACAGCGGCGCGCTGTGGGTGATCGGCTCGTATCACAACATCTTTCGCGTCGGCGCGATTTTGCAAAATTTGGGCTACTGGATACTCAATGATGTGATCTGGGAAAAAGTAAACCCGATGCCGAACTTCAAGGGGGTACGCTTCACCAATGCCCATGAGACGTTGATCTGGGCGAAAAAATCGCAAAGCCAGAAACGCTACACCTTCAACTATCACGCGATGAAGGCGCTGAACGACGGCAAGCAGATGCGCAGCGATTGGGAAATTCCGCTGTGTACGGGCAAAGAACGGCTAACGGCGAACGGCGAGAAGCTGCACCCGACGCAGAAGCCAGAGGCGCTGCTATACAGGGTTATCCTCTCTAGCAGCAATCCCGGCGATGTGATTCTCGATCCGTTTTTCGGCACGGGGACGACTGGCGCGGTGGCGAAACGGCTGGGGCGACACTACATCGGGATTGAACGCGAGACGGCTTATGCACAGGCGGCGCAAACGCGCATTGATGCGGTAGAAGCGGCGGCGGCAGATGATCCGGCGATTTTGGGGGCGGCGCCCAACAAGCGGGCGGTTAAGCGCACGCCGTTTCCCTCACTGCTGGAAAATGGGCTGCTGCTGCCGGGGGACACACTCTACTTTGACCGCGATCTTGAGCTGGCGGCGGCGGTGCTGGCGGACGGGAGCTTGCGGTTGGGCGACGGTACCAGCGGTTCGATTCACTCGTTGGGGCGGCATCTTTCCGGCGAAGCGGCGGTTAACGGCTGGCTGCGCTGGTGGTATATGGATGAATCTGGCGAGATGCGGGTAATTGATGGACTGCGGGAGAAGATGCGTCAACTTTGTGAACAGGATCAGGTAATTTCACGAATCCAGTTTGTGCCAGATTCAGAGACATAGCGTTTCACCAATGCGCTGCTGTCCAGAAAGTAAAAGGTCATGGGCCAGTAAGCCGTTCTTCAATAATTGCGCTGGAAAGCGAGTGACCTTTCAATTCTTCTTCTATTTCACGCAGCAAAGCGGCTTCATCTAGAGTGTCATGAGAAGAAATTGGTGCTTCAGCCAGCAAATCTCCTAACGCAATGCGCGCGCGGTCATTTTTCGACAGGATCAAGACCTGAATTTCCTGTCCCTCAGCCAGATCAACCGGCTCAAGCAAATGAAGCTGCCCCGCACCGTAAATAGCGCGAACTGTTTGAGACATGAGCTATCATCTCCGATAAACTAAACTCATTGTATCAGTTTTCTGAATCTCGAATCAGTAGTTGAAACTGAGAACTTATGCCCACCCTCTCCCTCCAGCGCGTCCCTGCTTCAACCGTTCGCCCATTGCGCGCGGCGATTTTGCGCCCTGACCGCCCATTTGCCGAGTCGGTGTACCCGCATGATGACGATCCCGACACGCTGCACGCGGCCTTGATGCGCGAGGGCGCGGCGGTGGGCAGCGTCACGGCCATGCGCCAGCCGATCCCCGATCAGGATGATCCGGCACAGTGGCGGCTGCGGGGGGTGACGTTAAGCCCTGATTTACGGGGATCAGGCTCTGGCAAAATGCTGATTCATGCAGGGATCGGCTATGCTGCGCGGCGGGGGGCATCGCTGCTGTGGTTCTTCTCGTCCGAATATGCCGTCCCGATCTATCTGCATCTCGGCTTCGCAATCCGCAGCGATTTGAGCTTCGTTGATCCGAACAGCCCGAACCCGTTCATGTGGCGGGCGCTCACGCCTGAGGACTGCGGGTTGGGCGATCCGGCGCTGGATGAGGCAGACCTTTAGCCGTCGTTGGCGGCGGGCGGCGGGGCATCTACGGAATCCAGTTCGTCATGCGCAAATGGCCGCGTGATATAGCGTGAGCCGCGCGCGCTGAACAGGTTCGCCCATGTCCACTGAATGAAGGTGCGAATCCGGTTTTGCATATCGCTCAAATAGAGAATATGGATGAAGGCCCAACCCAATTTGCCGAACAGTCCGGCGGTTTTGACGTTCCCTAGTTCCAGCGCGGCGTACCAGCGCGAAACCGTCGCCATGCTGCCTTTATCGCGGTAGACGAACGGCGGGGGCGCGGGGTAACGCTCAACATGCGCCTTGATCACCGCGCCAACATAGCGCCCGCCTTGAATGGCTACCTGCGCCACGCCGGGCAAGGGCTTATCGCCCTGCTGCGTATGCGCGGTATCCCCGACGACGAAAATATCGGGATGATCGGGGATGCTGAGATCGGGATTCACGATCACCCGCCCGCTGCGATCTGCGGGGACGCCTAACCAGTCGCCTGCCGGGGAAGCGCGCACGCCCGCCGCCCAGATCACATTATGCGAAAACACGCGCTCGCCCTTGATCACCGCGCCTTCGGCATCAATCGTTTCGACAGGCGAATTGACGCGCACGTCTACGCCCATGCGCTCCAGCTTGTGCTGCACTTTCTGCGCCAGCGCCGGATCGAAAGAGGGCAAGATGCGGGGGCCGGCTTCAACCAACAGGATACGGGCTTCGTCGGGATGCAGGCGGCGGAAGTTATTTTTGAAGGTGAGCGCGAACATCTCGGCCAGCGTGCCGGCCAGTTCTACGCCGGTGGGGCCGCCGCCGACGATCACGAACGTGGTCAGCCAGTTGGCGCTGGCATCATCATCGGCCAGCTCGGCCAACTCAAAAGATTTTAGGATGTGTTCGCGCAGATCAATCGCATCGCGCAGGCTTTTTAAGCTTCGGGCGCTGCCCTGCCATTCGGGGTGATTGAAGAAATTATCGCGCGCGCCAGTCGCCAGCACGAGATAATCGAAGGCGATAGGCTCGCTCATGGCGGCCACGGTCAGGGTTTTGGCGGCAGGGTTGACGCCGGTCACTTCGCCCATGAGGACGGTCACATTTTTCTGGCGGCGAAACATGGCGCGAATGGGCGCGGCAATATCGCCGGGCGTCAGGGTGCCGGTGGCGACTTCGTAGAGCAGAGGCTGAAACAGGTAGTGATTGATGCGGTCAATCAGCAGAACATCCACCCGCGTATGTTTCAGCGCCTTGGCCGCGTTCACGCCGCCGAAGCCGCCGCCGACGATGACCACACGCGGGCGCGCGCCAGTGAGGCCGTAATTCACCATGCTTATCCCCATCTTGGATTGCTTGTGTTTATTTTCACAAACAATAGACGCGGCGGCAAGGGATTATTATACGTGAATAGATTTATAGGGGAGGACATGGGCGGAGAATGGGCGGTGCGCGGGGAGGGGAGGAAAGAAGGCGATTTGTTTGGGGGGCGGGATTGGGGCGGTGGGTTCGCCCTTTATTGTGAGCCGCGCGGTATGCTTAAGGGTATTCTTTACAGGATCAAGCGAGGGTTTGAATGGCGGCAGAGGATCAAAATAGAGCGGGCGCGTTCGATGTGGTGGCGTGGGCGCAGCGCCTACAAGCGATTGCACAATCGGGGCTGGCTTATACGCCGCAGCCATTCGACAAGCTGCGCTATGAGGACGTTCTGGATATTGCGGTGGAGATGATGGCCGCCGCGCTGAACGCCGACGATCAACGCGAGGCTTTACGGGCGCTGTACCTTGATCAGCAGGGGCATGCCACGCCCAAAGTGGATGTACGCGGGGTGGTCTTTCAGGGCGGCAAGCTGCTGATGGCGCAGGAAATGATGGACGGCGGGCGCTGGACTTTGCCCGGTGGTTGGGCTGATGTTGGGGAAAGTGCCAGCATCGGCGTGGCGCGCGAAATTTGGGAAGAAACCGGCTATCACGCGCAGGCCAGCAAGCTGCTGGCGGTGTATGACCGCAACAAGCACGGCCACCCGTACTACGCCTTTCACGCCTACAAGCTGTTTTTTCGCTGCGAACTGACGCAGGCCGAACGGGATCAAGACCCGCGCAATATTGAGACGGGCGAGGTGGGATGGTTCACTGAAGCGGAAATTGCCGGGCTAGAACTTTCACAAGCGCGGGTGACGACAAGCCAGATTGCGCGCTTTTTTGAGCATGAGCGCCAGCCAGATTTGCCGACGGATTTTGATTAGCGGACGCGATTCTGAGCCTAAATTGGAGAACGAATAAGATGCGGATTGCGATTCAGGAAGACATGCTGGCGGGGCGTGATTTGCTGGAGAAATTTGAGCAGGCGCGAGATTTAGGGTTCGACGGGATCGAGTTTTGGGCGAGGGGGCTGCCAGATCGGATTGAGGAAGCGGCGGCGGCGCTAGAAAATACGGGGTTGGCCGCTTCGGGCGTCAACTTTGGGCGGCAGAGCAGCATGTTATCTCCCGATCCGGCGGAACGCGAACGGGCGCTTGAAGAACTGCGCGAGGCGATCATGTGCGCGTCGGATCTGGGGGCGGCGGGCGTCGGCTTCGTGCCGGCATTTTTCGGCCCCGCCCTGCCCGATTTGTCGCCATTCATGACGCCGGAACAGCTTGAAAGCGAACTGCTGATCGCGCATTTGCGCACGTTGGAAGACTATGCTAACGCGATGGGGGTGACGCTGTTTCTGGAGCCGATCAACCGCTATGAAACCCACTTTTTGAACCGCGTAGAACAGGCGGCGGCGCTGGCGCGGCGGCGCAATCACCGGCGTATTAAAGTGGTGGCGGACTTGTTTCATATGGCGCTGGAGGAAGCGGATATCCCCGCTGCCATTCGCGCCCATGCCGACGTGATTGGCTATGTGCATCTGGCAGATCACAACCGCCGCCTGCCGGGGCAAGGCTTCACGCCATTCGCGCAGGCCGCCGCCGCCCTGAACGAGATCGGCTATCAGGGGTGGGCGGCGCTGGAATGTGGCGATCCTAGCGACAACGCCCGCCACGCCAAAACTTATGCGCTGGAACTGCCGGCCTGCATGGCTTATTTGAGGGGGGCGGGGTTTTAGCCGGAAGGGGGCGCTGCACGGCGGGATTGGGGGGTGAGGGGCAGCTTTTGAGTGTGATACACTAGGGGCTATGACCGCCACGACTAAAAATCACGATGCTACTTGGGCGCGCATCACCTCCGACATCCTTAGCCCCCCGATGATTTGGGGCGTGTTGGCCTTTCCGGTTGCTTTTCGGGCGGCGCAGTCGCTTCAGCAAACGCTGATTTGGGCGCTCACGTATACGGCGCTGGTCTGCGTGATGCCGGCAATTTATATCGGGCTGAACGTTTGGCGTGGGCGCATTTCCGATATTCATATCCCGATTCGAGAACAGCGGATACGCCCGTTCGCGGTTTCGCTGGTCGGCACTTTGCTGGCATGGCTGGCGCTGACGTGGATGGGGGCGCCGGCGCTGCTGCCGATGTTCGCGCTTTTCAGCTTCGTACAAATTGGGGTGATGCTGCTGATCACCATTTGGTGGCAGATCAGCATGCACACGATGTGCATCACTGGGGCGGTGATCGTGACCGGCGCGCTTTATGGCTGGCTGCCGATGCTGCTGATCGCCCCGCTGATTCCGATGGTGGGCGCGGCACGCTTAAAACTGCGGCGGCATACAGCTGCCGAAGTGATCGCCGGATTTATCGTCGGCGGCGTCGTGACGCTGATCATGGTGCTAATCAGCCAGCCGGTGCTGCTGGCGCTGCCGCCAATCTTTTAACGTTTCCCCTTTTTTACGCTCAAAATTTCACTGTAGAGCGCATCCAGATCGTGAACCAAGCGAGAGATGCCGTATTTCGCCACGATTTCAGCGCGCAAGCGATCTGAATTTGAGGGCTGGCGCAGCGCGCGTAGAATCGCTTCGGCCAGCGCGGTTGGATCACCTGAAGGGGTGAGCGTGCCGAAAGCCCCATTTTCTAACAGGTCTGGCAGGCCGCCGACGGCAGTTGCGACGACGGGCGTTCCAGAAGCCAACGCCTCAATCACGGTGAAGGGCGTGCCTTCGTTCAGGCTGCTGATCACCAGCACATCGCTATCAGCATAGACGCTTAAAACATCCTGCTGCCAACCGGTGAAGGTGATCGCTTCACTTAGCCCTAAATGACTCGCCTGCGCTTCGATTTCTGAGCGCAGTTCACCATCACCGACGATGGCGAAATGGGTGCCCGTATCGGCGGCGTGAATTTTCGCGGCGGACTCTAGAAACAGGGCGTGATTTTTGACGGCCACCATTCGCCCAACAATAGTGACCAGTTTGGCCTTCAACGGGATTCCCCACTGACTGCGGAAGTTTCCGGTCAGGCGCGGCGCGGCGGCGAAAGCGTCGAGTTCCAGCCCAACCGGCAGCACGGTGAATTTGTGGCGCGGCGCGATCTGGTAGCGATCTGCCAATTCGTCGCGTTGGCTGGCAGCCAGCACGATGATGGCATCGCTTAGGCGGGCGCAAAACTGCTCGATCCAACGGAAGAGGCGGGTTTTTGCAGGCGAGAAATAGCCATGAAAGACATGCCCATGAAAGGTATGCACGACGACTGGCACGCCGGCTAAACGCGCCGCAATTCTGCCGACGAAACCGGCTTTGGCGGTGTGCGTGCTGACGACATCCGGCTTCAACTGGCGAAACAGGCGGTAGAGCGACCAGATGGTTTTGAGGTCGCGCAGCGGATGCAGCTCACGCCCTAAGGCTGGCAGGATGACCGGATCAACGCCACGTTCCCGCGCATAATCGCTCATATCGCCTTCATCGGCGCCCACTTTTCCGGCGATCAGCACGCTTTCATAGGCGGAATCAAACGGCGGGTTCAGGCGCTGGGTGACCAGCGAAACGTAAATGGCAGGCCCGCCGATATTCAGCCGCGCGATGACGTTGGCAACTTTGATCGGGCGGGGCGTTTTGCTCACTTTTGCGCCACCTGCGCATAAATGGCGGCGGTGCGGCGGATCATCTCTGGCGCGCTGAAATGGGTTTCCAAACGTTCCTGCCCCAACATGCCAAAATGACGGCGCAGCGGCGCATCTTCGATCAGCAGCGCGAGATGTGCGGCCAGCGCCTCCCCATCACGGGGGGCGGCCAGCAGGCCGGTTTCGCCTTCGGCCACAATTTCGGGGATGGCGCTCACACGAGAGGCGATCACTGGCACACTTTGGGCCATGGCTTCCAGCAGCACGAGGCCGAAACCTTCCCAAAGGCTGGGCATCAGGAAAATATCATAGGCGGCCATGATTTCGGCGGCATCTTCGCGCCAACCTAGAAAACGGGTTTTAGACTCAATGCCTAAGTCTTTCGCCTGAGCTTCCAAAGATGCGCGTAAGGGGCCATCGCCGGTGATGATCAACTGCGCTTCTGGCCGATTTTGCGCGGCTTGGGCGAAAGCTTCAAGGCCATAAACCAGCCCTTTTTGCTCCACCAGGCGGCAGGTGACGCCGATCACAACGGCTTCTGGCGCTAAATTGAGCTTTTCACGGGCGGCTTTGCGCCGCGCCAGCGGATCGCCGGTGAGCGGCTTCAGGCCGTAATGGATGGTCTCGATTTTTTCTGGCGCCGCGCCTTCAACTTCGATGCTGAAGCGGCGGACGGCTTCGGAAATGGCGATGCCCTTATCGGTCATGCGCCACAACTGATGATTGAGTGCGCGCTGCGTTCGCCCTAAACGAAATTGATCATCGTTGTGTTTGCTGGAGACGACGCGCGGGCGTTTGCCGCGCAGTTTCAAGCCCCATGCCGCTGGTATGCCGTAAAGATCGGCATGCAGCAGATGGGTATGGATGATATCCGGTTTAAGCTGTTGAAACGTCCCCATCAAGCGATTGGTCAAGAAGGGATCGGCGCTGCCATGAATGACGCATTTTTGCGTCGGGATTCCGGCGGCAGTCGCGGCGGCATAAAATTCTTCTACCGGCTGATTCGGATTGTGCAGATAGATCAGGTGAATATCGAGATCGCGCGCTTGCAGACCGGGCAAGAGGGTGAGCAGATGATTTTCTGCCCCCGCGATCCCTTTCACTTTAACGACATGAACGACGCGCATCACATCCCAAGATACTGGCGATACCAAGTGACAGTATGCGCAAGGCCGGCATCAAAATCTACAATTGGCGCATAATTCAGCAGCTCGGCGGCAAGATCAATATCTGCGCGTGAATGTTTAATATCACCGACACGCGGCGGATCATGATTCGGGGCGATCTCTGTGCCTAGCAAGTGATTCAGCTTGGCGATCAGATCAAGCAGCGTGATTTTACTGCCCGTCGCCAGGTTGAACGTTTTTCCGGCGGCGTGGGGTGCGCGTAAGGCCAGCAGGTTGCCGTGTACCACGTTGTCGATATAGGTAAAATCGCGGCTTTGCAGGCCGTCGCCATAGATGGTGGGCGATTCCCCCCGCAGCATGGCGGCGGCAAAGCGCGGAATGACGGCGGCATAGTGTGAGGTTTCATCTTGACGCGGGCCGAACACGTTGAAATAACGCAGCGCCACCGTCTCTAAGCCATAGGCGGCGGTGAAAGCCTGACAGTAGTATTCCCCCGCCAATTTTGATGCGCCATAAGGCGAAAGGGGATGCGGGGCGATGGTTTCAGCTTTGTATTCCCCCTGAATATCGCCATAAGCAGAGGATGAGGCGGCATAGGCGACGCGCTTCACGCCAGCATCGCGGGCGGCCAACAATACGTTGAGCGTGCCGGTGACGTTGAACTCATGCGAAGTGAGCGGATCATCAATACTGCGCGGCACGGAAGGCAGGGCGGCCTGATGCAGCACGTAATCGGCGCCAGCAAAAGCCTGATGCAGCGCCTGAAGATCGGTGATGCTGGCTTCGATCACCTCTAAATCGCCGGACAGCGCCTCAAGATTACTGCGTTTGCCAGTGACGAAATTATCCACGATGCGCACGCGATGCCCATCTTTCAAGAGGCGATCTGCGAGATGCGAACCGATGAAACCCGCGCCACCGGTCACGATATATAGTTCGGCCATAATACTCACGGAATCAGACTGTGAAAACTTGGACAGTTTACCCCAAAACAGTACAGGATATAAGCGTAACCTCACCCCTCAATCCCCTCTGCGCGCGCGGATGAGGGAAAGAACGGACGGGCTTGAGGTGGGGGCGAGGCCATAACGACAACTGAAAGCGGTCAGCATTCTCAAAATGCTCGTAGTCCATTAAAATTCACAGTATGTTGACCCGAAGACACAGGGTCTTTTGTTGTGAAAGGAATTTCCGTACATGCAAACGGAACCTCAATATATTGCCGATGGGATGGTGGTCAGTTTGGCCTATGTGCTCAAGGTGGATGGCGAAGAAGTTTCGCGGATGAGCGCCGACGAACCGATGGAATATCTGCATGGTTATCAGGAAATCGTGCCGGGGCTGGAAGCCGCGCTGACCGGCAAGCGCATTGGCAACAAGTTTTCGATCTCGCTGACTGCCGCTGAAGGCTATGGCGAATATGACTCTGAAAACTTCGAGGACATTGCTCGCGAGGACATCCCCTTTTCGGATGATCTGGAAATTGGCATGGATCTTGAAGTTGAGGACGAAGAGGGCAACGCTTATCTGGCGACAGTTTCAGCTATTGGGGACGATGCGGTCACGCTGGATTTCAACCACCCGCTGGCCGGAAAATCGTTAGATTATGACGTTGAAGTGGTGAATATTCGGATCGCTGATCCGGAAGAATTAGAACACGGCCACGCACATGGCGCGCTGTTCTATGATGAACTGGATTTTGACGACGACGACTTTGACGACGAAGATTTCGAGGACGACGACGAGGAGTAAAAACCCTCACCCCGCCACGTTTAGCTTCCCCTCTCTGTACATGGCTTAGGAGAGGGGATTGGGGGGTGGGGTCGCAGTTCACGGTTTCCACCAACACGGAATTTTCGTAGGGACAACGCATGCGTTGTCCTTCTGTTTTATAGTCCTCAATCCCTTAACTTATGTAGCAGCGAGTCTTTTATGGCCTTCGATATTCCGTTCATTCTGGCTTCTGGATCGCCACGCCGCCGCGAACTGCTTGGCTCGCTGGGCATCACCTTCACGATTGCGAAGCCAGATATTGATGAGGCGCAGCATGCGGGCGAAAATCCGCTTGACTACGTGCGCCGCCTGAGCCGCGAGAAAGCCGAAGCGGTGGCCGCACGTACGACACCCCCCGCCCTGATTCTAGCCGCCGATACAACCGTCATTCTGGATGATGAAATTCTGGGAAAGCCAGCCGATTCTGCCGAATCACGGGGGATGCTGCTGCGCCTGCGAAACCGCGATCATACAGTTTGTACAGCGTTGACCTTAGCCCGACTGATCTCTGGCGAAGCGCCTGAATTTCAGACGGCGCACGCCTGCACGACGGTTTGGATGCGCGATTACAGCGATGCCGAAATTGAAGCCTATATCGCCACGGGCGATCCGTTCGATAAAGCTGGCGGCTATGCCATTCAGCATGTTGAGTTTGCGCCCGTTTCGCGCATTGAAGGCAGCCACAGCAACGTGATCGGCCTGCCGTTGGAAACGCTGCGCGAAATGCTGGGGATGTAAGTTGGATTTTTTCCGCCTTTCTTCGCGCGCGGAGGGGAGCTTGAGGGGCGAATTTATTCCTATCGCCAGAACTCAATGGTTGCCATTGGCGAACTTACATTACAATGCATAGATAACCACGTAGGTTTGTTGGCGTAACCTACGGCGTGAGCATTGCGCGGGGAACAGCCCGCTTTCATGTAACGCACATGCAAAAAACGGTGTAGGATAAATCGGTGACGGGCTGTATACGCCATAAGGTTCAAGTGAGGCACATTCATGCCGCTGCAAGGCAATCTTCGGGATTTTAGCACCACGCAGCTTCTCAATCTGATCAATCTTGCCGGAAAAACGGGTACTTTGGTCATTTTTGAGGGTATTAAAACGAATGAAAAAGATGCGATTGGCAATGTGAAACAGACTGCCGGCGCAGAACGCGCGCGGGTCGCTTTCAAGGTGGGCAAGCTGATCGGCGCGCAGTTGGGCGCACAGGACGGGAATCTGGTTTCTGTGCTGAACAAGGCCGGCAAACTGACCGACGATCAGGCGCGGATTATTCGGGAGCGCGCCAAAAATACCAGCGACAAGGCATTGGCGCTGCTGCTGATCAACGCCAACTATGTCTCTCAACGAGATATTGTCGCCAGTGTGCAGCAGCATACCTTGGATGTGGTCTATAACCTGTTGACATGGCTGGAGGGGCCGTTCCGTTTTGAGGATGGCTTGCTGCCCTCTGTGGATCGCATTTTAGTGCCGATTGATCTGGAAAATGTGATCATTGAAGGGGCGCGGCGAATACGGGAAATTGAGCAGTTGACCGTGCATTTGCCGAATCTGGACATGGCGCTCAAATTTCCAGAAAACCCCCGCGAGAAGTTCAAGGGGATACATCTGAGCGTGGAAGAATGGCGCGTGGTCAGCTTTGTGAACCCGCGCAACACCATTCGCCAGATAGCCAAAGCCAACAATATGTCGGAAATCGAAATTCGGCGTATTGTGTTTGGATTGGAGCAGGCCGGGCTGGTGGAGATTGTGCAGCCGCCGGGGGCCGCCGCCAGCGCGCGAACCGCGCCGGGAAATGCGACTGGCCCACAGCAAGTGCGCCCACCGAATGTAGAACGCAGCGTTGTAGAACGTATTATCAACCGGCTTCGTAGCAACGGTTAATTTGTGGTTATAATCACGCCCGGTTCTTGCCGGTAGTCGTTAGGCAAAGAGAGCGATTAGTATGCAGCAGGTCAAAATGGTGGTGACGGGGCCGTTTAGCTCCGGTAAGACCGAATTCATCAGCTCGATCAGCGAAATTGATGTGGTGAAAACTGAACGCTCGATCTCTTCTGAGGCCGAGTCTAAAGTGAAGAGCGAAACCACGGTTGCGATGGACTTCGGGCGCATTACTGTTGATGACGATCTGGTGCTGTATCTGTTTGGCACGCCCGGCCAGCGCCGTTTTGATTTCATGTGGGAAATTCTGGCCGAGGGGATGCTGGGCTTCATTGTGATGGTAGACAGCACCAAGCCGGAAACCTTCCGCGAGGCGAAAAGTATTCTCGAAACCTTCCGGGCTTATGCGCCAACGCCGTTTGTGGTGGCGGCCAATAAGCAAGACCTCAAAGATGCATGGACGATTGACGATCTGAGAATTGCACTTCGGATCGAAGATGGTGTTAAACTATTACCATGCGTCGCCAACGACAAGGAAAGCGTGAAGAACGTACTCCTTGAACTCCTCTATTCCATCCTTGAAGAGATGGAAAAATCCAGCTAGGCGGCGCTCGGAGCGCACCTTTTGGCAACTCTCGTCACAGAACAGGGTGTCATTCATTACGAAGCATACGGACGCGGCCGCCCGGTCGTGCTGCTGCATGGGTGGATGAACTCATGGGCGGTCTGGCGCGATACGATTGAAATTTTAGGACAAGATTTTCGCCTCTATGCCATAGATTTTCTCGGCTTTGGTGATTCTGGCGATCAAGCCAGCGAATTTTCAGTGAACAACTTCACCAAGATGGTCAGCGTGTTCATGGATCGCATGGGCATCGTCAAAGCGCCGCTGGTCGGGCATTCGATGGGCGGCACCGTGTCGCTGAATGTGGCGCTGACGCAGCCTCAAAAGGTGGTCAAGGTGATCGTGGTCGGCTCACCGATTGAAGGCAAGTCGCTCAGCCCGCTGCTGAAAATAGCCGCCAACCGCCAGTGGATCAAGCTAGGCAACAGCGCGCCCCCGATGTATAACGTTTTTCAAGCGGGATTCCGGCCATTTCTGCGCGGCTACAGCTATTTTCTGGCTAAAGATGGCCGCACACTTGGCAAAATGCTGACGGATGATGTTTCCAAGCTAGATCTTCAGCCGTTCATCGAAAGCATTACCACCCTGCGGGAAACCGATTTGCGGGGGGATGTAGGCACGCTGCAAATGCCAATACTGGGCGTGTACGGCAAAAAGGATGCCATCGTTGATCCCGGTCAGGCGAAGGTGCTGAAAACATATGCGCCGGAATCGCAGATTGCATGGTTCGAGAACAGCGGCCACTTCCCGATGATGGATGAGCCGGAACGCTTCCACGAGACGATCCGAGATTTTTTGAATAACGGGTAGGGCGAGAGAATTCGGCGCCCGTTTTCCCGTGCATGCCCCTGCGGAAAAATTCGATTTGACATAACGCCTGTTTGCGTTGGAAACGCGAAGCTGCCGGGCAACGTAGGGCATCAGGGGGATGCCCATGCCATCACGGCCATGATGCCGCGTAAATTGCGGCCTGTTTCGGGATCATTCCATGATCGCAGTTCCACATCTGCCGCGGCGATACCCAGCCCATCTGCCCAATTTGCGGCTGTTCCGCTTACGGGATAGGCGGTGAACGGCGCGCCGGTGCGATAACCCGCCGCTTCCCCATAAATTTCAGCCATGGTGTCGCTGCTGGCAAAGCCCTGATCACAATCGCCCGCATATACGCCGTTAGCCGCGCTGTGATAGAACAGGGCGATGGCCGGATTCATGCGTTCGATGTATTCCGCCAGCGCCCGCGTTTCCGGCTCGCTAAACGGCGCATCACCGGGGTTCACGCGCTGTTCGCGCCAGTAGGCTTGTGCTGACCAATCGCAGCCCCAGTTGCGATTCAAGTCTACGCCGCTGCTATTGAATCGCCCTGTGGGGGTGCGGCCAAAGGGCAGTCCATCGGGGTTCAGCGCGGGGATGAAGATCAGGCTGACGGATGGATCAATCTCGGCGGGATTTGCGGCGAAATGCGCCATCAAGGCTTCAACCAGCGCGACGGTATTGGCTTCCCAGCCACCATGCACGCCGCCAACCAGCAGGATAATGCGCTCGCCGTTTCCGAAGCGGCGCGCAAAAATTGGCCTGCCTGCGCCTGAATAGCCGATGATTTCATCGCTTGCGCCCGGCTGCGGCACGGGAAAGGGTGATGCGCTGGCATCCAGCGTTTCTTCGGCGGAAATTTCGACGGGGAATACATTGTCGCTCGTGACTGCGACTCTGGTAATAGTCAGCGTGACAGGGGGGAGCGTGGGCCAAGGGGTAGATGTGCTGGTGGGATCAGGCGTGATGCGGGTGGCAACCTGACGTGGGGATACCGTCGCCAGCATGATGGCGGGCGCGGCTGTCATGGCGGGCGCGGGGGTGGTGGGGGCAGGCGTTTGCGGCGCGGTTTGGCAACCCGCCAGCCACATGCCTATAATGAGCATGAAAATGAGTGCAACCCTTCGCAATACTGGAGGCAGTCGCATGAACGGGAATTGTGGACGCCGTATCGTCTTTATGCTGCTGGCATTCGTGCTGGCCGCGGCGGTTGGCGCATGCCAAGAACGCCGCCCACAGGATATTGAAATTCCCACGCAGATGATCTTGCCACCCCCTACAGACATACCGCCAAGCAGTACTCCAACCCGTACGCCGTTCCCTAGCTGGACGTTTACCTATACGCCCAGCTTCACGCCAACGCTCACGCCAAGTTTCACGCTGACGCCTTCAAATACCTATACCTTAACGTTTACACCGACATTCACCGATACGCCAACTTTTACGCTGACGCCTTCCCTTACGCTGACGCCATCGGAAACAACCTTCCCAACGCTGACACCATCAAACACGCTGACGCCATCAAACACGCCGACACCGCTGCCAACCAGAACACCGCGCCCAACCATTCAGCAGCATACATCCACGCCTTTCGGCGGAGTTTCGCCCACATTTACCGCCCTGCCCGCCCCGACGATCTTCAGCTTCAATGCAAGCCAGAATTTTGTAATGGCGAACACGCCGGTTTTGCTTGGTTGGTCAAGTGACGGCCAAGTGGCGCGTTTGGAGCAAATTGATCCTTCGGGCAATATCATTTATCAATCTATCGCGGTGCCGCCGAACGGCCAGTATTCGATGCTGGCACAGTCTACGGCATCCGGGCAGCAGGCTATTTTCCGCCTGATCGTTAGCACAAATGGCATCATCACTATCTCGCAGCCGCTGGTGATCGGCATCACCTGCCCGGCAGGCTGGTTCTTTGGCGATCAATTTGCGCCGCCCGGAACTGGTTGCCCCGCAGCGGTTGGGGCTATTGGGCAGGGCGCGTTCCAGCGTTTCGAGCGCGGATTCATGATCTACATCAATGCCAACGGCTTGAATCGGGTTTGCGCCGCGCAGGATACAGAAAACTTGTATGTCTGCCTAATCAACGGGTGGGATGGGCATACCATCAACACTTCGCCAGCGCCCAACGGCGGCCCGATTCCACAGCAGATGTTCAACTGGGCATACTATAACACCCTTGGCATTGGCGGCACGTGGAACAGCTTGATCGGCTGGCCGGTGATGGATATCGCGCTGGGTGACCGCACCATTCAGTTTGAGAATACGATGGGTTGGAACAGCCCGTTCTTCGTGGATACTGCTGATGGCGCCATCATTCGATTCAGCGGCGGCGACAGCGGCAGATGGGTGCGGGTGCGGTGAGCAAGCGGTCAGAAATTTTGAGAATGGGCGCGGCATACCCTGCCCCTACACTCTTTTACCTAGCACGACTCTTCTCGTACCCATATGCCCGCACGGCGTGATTTTCGCGCGCTGATTTTCGCGCTGGCGCTGTTGACTTTGACGACGCTGCCTTACCTGATCGGATTCGCAAATCAGGGCGATCAATGGCGCTTCAGCGGATCGCTGTTTGGCGTGGATGATGGCAATTCCTATCTTGGCAAGATGCGGCTTGGCGGGCGCGGCGAGTGGGATTTTTCGCTGTTTTACACAACTGAACCTCACGAAGGGGCGGCGCTGGTCTTTTGGCCGTATCTCTTGCCGGGGCAGATTGTTGGCCGCGTTATGCCTGAAACCGATCCTGCGCAAACTGCGGCGCTGCTGATCGCGTGGCAGGTGATGCGTCTGGTGTTTGACGCGCTGTATCTATGGGCGTTATGGCGCTTCATCGGCGCATTCTTGAGCGAGCGAAATGCCCGATTCGCGGCGTTCGTGCTGGCGAGTATTGGCGGCGGCGTGGGCTGGTTACTGCCATTTTTGGGCGGTGGGCTGCCCGCCGAATTTTACATCCCTGAAGGCTTTAGCTTCCTGATTGTGCTGGGGCTGCCGCATTTGGCGCTGGCGCGGGCGGCGATGCTGGGCGGTTTTCTGGCGTTGTTTGCGGCGCAGCGCCGGGCAGAGGCGCGGGATTGGATGCCCTATGCGCTGATGGCGGGCATTTGCTGGGTGATCACCGGCATGAGCGTGCCGTTTTACTTCGGCGTGATTTATGTGCTGTTGGGCGTGTGGGGGCTGCTCGTTTGGCTGCGAAACCGGCGCTTCCCAACGGCGTTGTTTCTGCGCTGTGTGGCTGCGGGATTGGTCACGCTGCCGCTGTTCATCTATTACGGCATAACCTTTCAGCAAAATCAGGTATTCGCGCTGTGGTCGGCGCAAAATCAACTGCCATCGCCGCCGCCGCTGGTCTATTTGGCCGCCTATATTCTATTGGCGATTCCGGCGGTAAAGGGCGCGGCGCATGCGTGGCGAGAGGTCAAACAGGATGCCCGCTGGCTGCTGCTGATCTCGTGGCCGCTGGCGGCGTTTGCGCTGGTCTACGTGCCGATCAATGTGCAGCGGCGGATGTTGGAAGGGGTGATTGTGCCGCTGGCGATATTGGCGGCGGTGGGGTTGATGGTCTGGGCGGGGGCGCATTGGCGGCGGCGTATGGTGGCGTGGGGATGGGTGGCGGCGGCGGCCATTCCGGCGGCGCTGCTGCTGGTGGGTACGCTGAACGCGGCGCTGCGCCCACAGCCGCCGGTCTTTCGCCCCGCGGCGGAGGTGGCGGCGCTGGAATGGCTGAATCAGCATTCTTCATCGGGAGAGGTGGCGCTGGCCTCTTTTGAGACGGGGAATGCGATACCGGTTTATACGCATTTGCGCGCGTTCATCGGGCATGGGCCGGAGACGCTGGAAGCAGCCCGCAAAGAAGCGTTGATCGCGCAGTTTTTCGGCGGCGAACTTGCCGATCAGGAACGCCGGAATCTATTCGCGGGGGGCTGTTTAGAGGCGGCGCCGGAACTGTGCGGCGATCCGCCGAGATGGCTGATCTTCGGTGAAGCTGAGCGTCAAAGCATGGCCGGCGGCGCGGATGCTTTCCGGCAGATGCTGGCGAATGAGGGCTGGCGGCAGGTTTACGATGCCGATGGTTGGGAAATTTATGGGCGGGTATCAATCCCGCCCGCGGCTTGAATCACTAGCTTATTTTCTGATCGCTAGGTTTAGCGAAGATGATGCGCCCGGCTTCCTTATTGATCAGCTTGGTCACTTCTACATAGATGGTGCGATCTAAATACTGCTTGCCGTGTTCCACGATCACCATGGTGCCATCTTCAAGATAACCGACGCCCTGATCCTGCTCGCGGCCTTCCTGTAACACCCGCAGCGGGAAAATTTCGCCCGGAATATAGGCGCTGCGCACGGCATTAGCCAGCGCATTGATGTTCAGCACTTCTACGCCCTGCGCTTTGGCGACCTGATTCATCGGGAAATCTATGGTCAAAATCGGCGCTTTAAGCAGGATGCCGAGCGCGATGAGTTTATCGTCAACGTCATTCACCCCTTCCACATCGTCATCAATGATGCGGAAAGCCAGCGTTGGATCGCGCTGTAATTCGTTCAGCTTGGCAAGGCCGCGCCGCCCCCGATTCCGGCGCTGCGGGTCTGAAGAATCGGCCACGCGGTGCAGCTCGCTGATAACGAAGCGCGGCACGACTAAAGCCCCGCCGATGAAGCCGGTGCGGGCGATATCCACGATACGGCCATCAATTAGGATGCTGGTATCCAGTAAATATTGAGATGAGGAAGTGCCGCTGGCCGTAGCAAGCGCCTTAGAGCCTATGCCGAACCACTCGTTCATGAAGGCCCACACTTCCCGCGAGCGATTGCGGAACAGCGACGTGAACACATAGGCCAGCACCAGCGCGAGGATGGCCGGTGACCAATCGCCAATGGACTGCGGCAGCAGGGAAAGCGGGTAGGCCAGCAGCAGCGCCAGCAGCAGCCCCAATAAAAGCCCAAGGATGGTGGTGAACAACACTTCAATGGGCTGTTCGTTGATGGCGCGGCTGAGGCGGCGCACCGGGCGCACGGTCAGCAGCGGCGTTAGGATCAAGCCAAAAAGGATGCCGATCAGCCCGAAAAAGAAGGAAACCACCAGTTCGCTGAGGCGCAGCGTGCCAGCGATTTCCACGCCTAAACGCGCCCCGATGATGGCAAACACAATCATCCCGACGATGCGGGAAATAAATTCAGCAGTCAACATGAGAACAGCCTCTTATTAGCCGCGGTCTGCATGATAAAGGGCAGCAGGCTGGCGGCGCGGAGAGAATACAACGGCGCTTACAAAAATGGTTGATGTGAAAATCATCAACACGGCCAACAATGACGCAATAATATGAGTAGCGTATCACGGAGTTTGATGAAATAAAATGAGCATAACGGTGATAGGCAGGTGATTGTGAAAAGATTATTCTAACCCGCTACAATAGGGCTGACTTAAACTGGAGGCTGGAATATGCGCGGCGCCGATGAAATTTTACATGAGGCAAATACGCTGGCTGATGAGTATGCTGCCTTAATTAATGGCGTACAGGAAGATGGCTACGTGGATATGGACGAGGCCATCCTTGGCGAGGAATATGCTGAAGAATATCGCCAAAAATTACAATCACTTAAAAAAGAAACGAACGCGGCCATTAAAGATATTCGGGCGATGTACCGCGAACGCACGAAAGCCATCCGTGAAGCTGCCCCAAGTATTGCCCGCGGGCGCACGCAGGCGAATTTGTTAGCTGATGAACAGGTCAGCACGCTGCGCCCATATCAGGAAGGGGTGCTGCGGTTAGATCGGTTGCTGGCGGAAGCGCGGCTCACCAAAGCCGCATTTCACGGCGCTTCTGAGCGATTGAAGGAAATGGGCGCGGACACGATCTTGATACCGCGAGTCTATGAAATTTCTACCGCTGATGATGAGGATGAGATCGAAGCTCAGGCGGAAGATGAAACTTTAGACGCGGCAATGGACAGCCAAATGGATGCGGCGCTGCGGGAAATGGCCGGGCGCTGGCAGGCGATGTGGAGCGAAGCCAATGATCGGCTGGCGCTGAATACGCATCCAAAGCAGTCCAGCCATTTACGGGGCATCAAAAAGGCGTTGGAGCTGGCGCTGCAAGATGTTGAGACGCTGGTAAATGATCCGGAGGAGGAGTAGAGACCTCTCCCCTATCAATCCCCCTCAGCCGCGCATAACGGTTGAGGGGAGTCCACCTACCGCGTGACCCCTACCGCATCAACCACCTGCGCCGCCAAACTATAGTGACCGAAACTGGGGATGATATAGGCGCCGCGCGCAAGGTCTTTGAGATTGCGCAGCAGCTCTTGCGCTACGCGCACGCCTTCCTGCGGGGCATTTTCACCGGCGGCTTCGATGCGCTTCAAAATAGCTTCAGGGATGACGATACCCGGCACTTCGTTATGCAAAAACCGCGCATGGCGCAGGCTGTACAGCGGCAGGATGCCGATCAACACAGGCAGCTTTAGCGGGTGGCCTTCCAATTCCTCATAACGCAGCAGGAAACGTTCGGCTCTGGATGGGTCAAATACGGCCTGCGCCAGCGCGAAATCGGCGCCGTTGGTAATTTTCTTGCGCAGCACGTCAATTTCTTTGTCTAGATCATCAGCAACCATATTCAGCGCACAGCCAACGGTGAAACTGGTGGGCTGGCCGATGCTGTTGCCAGCCTGATCCGCGCCCTCATTCAGCCGCTGCTTGGCTAATTTGATCAGGCCGGAAGGGACGATATCGTAATTGTCCATGGCGGTCGGGTAATCGCCAATGCGCGTAGGATCGCCCATACACACGAAAATGTTGCGCAGTCCCAACGCATGCGCGCCTAGCAAATCCCCTTGAATACGCAGCATGTTACGGCCACGGGTGGGGAAATGGAGGATGGTTTCGATGCTCACTTCCTGCTCGATGGCATGGCAGGCAGCCCAAGGGCTAGAGCGCATGCGTGAGGTTGGGCTGTCGGTGATATTCAGTACCGTTGCGCCCGCATCGACCAGCGTTTTTGCGGAAGCCAGCAGTTTCTCGAAATTGTGGCCGCGTGGCGGGTTCATCTCCACGCTGATCACAAATTGGCCGGTAGCCAGACGATGCGACAGCTCGGAGGGGCGATCTGGCGCTTGCGCGATACGCTCATCATCTTCGCGGGGGCGAATGACGGCGACGCGCTCATCGGCTGTTTCTGGGGTCTCCAGCGCCGTATGCATGGCGGCGATATGCGCGGGCGTGGTGCCGCAGCATCCGCCGATGATGGCCGCGCCCAACCCGCGAAAGGTGCGCGCATAATCGCCAAAATAGTCGGCGCTGGCGGTATACATGGTGCGCCCGCCCACATTTTGGGGATAGCCAGCGTTGGGCATGGCTGAAAATTTCGCCGCTGTCACCGCCTCACGCATGGCGGTGAGTACACGGGCGATCTGCGCGGGGCCGCCGGAGCAGTTCACGCCGATCACGGTTGCGCCTGCGTCGTTGAGTTCGCGGGCGATGCGCCCCGGCAGATAGCCGTAAATGGTGCGATCATCGCGGCCAAAGGTCATTTCAGCGATGATCGGCAGCGTTGGCGCAGTCTGGTGCGCGGCCTCAATCGCCAGCTTCAGTTCAGAAAGATCGGTGAACGTCTCAAAAAGCAGCGCATCTATGCCACCAGCCAGCAGCCCGGCAATTTGTTCGCTGAAGGCGGCGGCGGCATTTTCGGCGCGGATTCTGCCATAGGGCTGTAAGCCAACGCCTAAAGGGCCGATGCTTCCGGCGATATAGGCCGCCTTGCCTGCTGCTGCTACTGCTTCGCGGGCAATTTGCGCACCCGCAAAATTGACCTCACGGACTTGATCTTCAAGCCCGTAATCTGCCAGCTTGTAGCGATTTGCGCCGAAGGTATTGGTTTCGATCAGTTCCGCGCCGGCCTCTAAATAGGCGCGGTGCAGCGCCTTGACCGTCTCCGGTTGCGATAAGTTCAGCCCTTCAATGGTAGCTTCCAGCAGGATGCCGTTATTAGTCAGCAGCGTCCCCATCGCGCCATCGGCAAGGATAGGCTCAGGTTGAGAGAGTCGTTCAATGAAGCTCGGTGTGGTCATAGGTAATCCATGATATAGGTTAGTTCACGCAGGTGCCGAATAAGATCACCTGTGAGCCTTCGCCAGATGGCGATTCGGTCACGTCAAACTGATACTGCGAAAAGGTGCGCAGCATGCGCGCGCCAGCATCGGTGCTTTGCAAGCTCTGCCGCAGCCACGCGCCGTTACGCACGGCATACCATGCGCGTACGGTTTCAGGATCGTCTGGCGTGAACAGGGTGAGGGTGGTATTGCCCATGCCGAATGAACGGAACATATTGTGTTCTTCATTCACAATTTCCGCGCCGGGATAGATGGGCATGCGTTGGGTTAGCCCGGCATAACACATGGTGTCCATGGCAAAGGTGAGGGTTCCCCCACAAATCGCAATCAGAATAATCACTAATAGGCAGCCAGATAGGCCTTTCACAGATGGTCTTTTCATCGGTTCTCACTTAAGGGCAGGTAAAAGTGGTACTGCGAAGGTTTGCAACTACTTTTAACTGCGCCGCTGCATCCATGGGTCGAAATTTCAGATTGGCCGATTATAAACCAACGTCTCAACAATAGGATGGCCGCGCTGTGGGTTTAACCTGATGCGGGCGGGTCTTTTTGATTTTGCAAGCCCATGCCGCAGGTTCGACAGCAAGAAACTGCCAAAGCTATTTCAGGAATCCCCCTAAAACTCCCCCCTGCGAGGGGGAAGATTTCCGGGGCGATTTTCACTACGATGACAGAATGCGGCAAAACATGGAGGAATCACATGCGCTTTTTAAGAATCGGAGCATTATCAAGCGGGCTGCTGGTATTGATGTGCGTCTTGGGCTTTGCCTCTATGGTTACTGCCCAACAAAGCCCGGAAGAGATCAATCGTAGTGTTTATATGCGAATCGTTCGTGACGGCTTTGAAGGGGGAAATCCTGAAGTATTGCGAGAATTGTATGCGACCGGGTTTGTTGCCCATACCCCCAATGGTGAAGGCGATATAGAAGCCTCTATCGCCACTATTTCCGGCATTGTGGCGGCCATGCCAGACGTGACCATGACCGAAGAACTGCTGATCGCATCGGGCGATTATGTCTTTGGGCGCTTCATTTTTGAGGGTACATTCACGAATCCACTGATGACCCCCACGGGCGAAATTCCCCCAACCGGCCAAACGGTTCGCTATGTGATTGAGTCTACGCATCGCTTCAACGAAGATCATCTCTCCGTTGAAGAATGGCTGCTGTGGGATAACCTGAGTTTGTTAACGCAGTTAGGGGTATTACCGGCGCCGGGCGGGGACACGCAGACCGCCAAAGACCCTGTAAGCACAATTCAGCCTTTCATCGAAATGTTGGATGTGACATGAGCGGGGAAGTTACACGCAGTACAGTGAGGTGAAGGAATCGGAAAACAAAAACCGGCAGCGTAAATGCTGCCGGTTCTCATGGAGCACGTTCAACTTGGCTCCAATTAAGCTGGGGGACCTGGATTCGAACCAGGATTGACGGATCCAAAGTCCGTAGTCCTGCCGTTGGACGATCCCCCACTATCACGCCCATTGTACAGAATGGGAAGCGCTTCTATCAAGTGTGAGCCGCGTTATTTAAGCCTGAAGGGCATAATCGCCTGTGCGCGGCTGCTGGCGACGTGCATCGCATTTTCCCACATATAGCCGATCCACCCCACCGGATTCGCGTTTTGCGCGGCCTTTTGCGCTGCTTCCACGATCTGCGGCGGCAGCGGGTCGCCTTCTTCCCAGAAGATCACTGGCGCATACTCCGGCAGATTCGCCAGTTCACGCGCTTTGGCAACTGCCGCCTCAAGGCTGCCAAGCGCATCCACCAATCCGTTTTCTAGCGCCTGTTCACCTGTCCACACCCGTCCGCCGGAAATGGCATCTACAGCTTCAAAAGACAGCTTGCGCGCCGCCGCCACCCGTTCAACAAAACGGCGATAAATATCATCAATCGAAGCGCGCATTTGCAGCCGCTGCGTCTCATTAAATGGCTTCGTCACATCGTAAATATCAGCATTTGCGCCGCGTTTGAAGTGCGCCGCGTTAATTTGGAATTTCTCCAGCAGCCCGCCAGCCACCGGCTTAGCCATGACCACGCCAATTGAGCCGGTGATTGTGCCCGGCTGCGCATAAATGTGCTGCGACGAAGCCGCCACCCAATAGCCGCCGGATGCCGCCACGCCGTTCATATAGGCCACCAGCGGGCGGGTTCTCGCCAGTTCATCCAGCGCCTGCCCCATCGCTGAAGCCGCCGAAACTGCGCCGCCGCCGCTGTCTATGTACAGCACTACCGCCGCCGCGGAGTCATCTTGCAGGATGGCGCGAATCTGCTGCACAACGGTGATGTCTCCGCTGCGATCTTCGCCTAGAAACGGCACCGGGATCGGGATCGGAATATCGCCGGGCGCGCCGCCGCTTTCGCCAGAAACCATCATGCCGTCTACGCGCAGCAGCGCCACATATTTTTCGTTGTAAGGCTTGGGCGGTGGTTTGAACAGCTTGCGCTGCGCTTCTTTCCAGTCTACTAGCCGCTTCACGTTCAGGTGCGCCGGTAGTTCATTTTCGTAAGCCAACGCATCTACATATTTCGCGGCCAGCGCCGCCGTGTCGATCTGTGGCGAGTGATCGATCATCGCCTGTACGGTCTCACTGCTGATGCCCCGCCCTTCGGCTATACCCCGCGCAATTTGCTGATAGCGGGAATCCAGCAGCCATTCCAACTGTGCGCGGCCTTCCGGCGAAATCTCATTCAGCGAAAATTGATCAAATGCGCCTTTATACGGGGTGATGGCGATCACGTCTACGGTCACGCCAGCCTGTGCAAGCGCATCCTTGAGGAAGTAGGCTTCCGTCGCAATGCCCGTCACCATGAAATCGCCCGAAGGCTGTAGTAAAATTTCGTCGGCGGCGCTGGCTAGATAATACTGTGTGGTATCGTATAGTTGTGCGTGTACGATCACCCGTTTCCCGCGCTCTTTTAAAAATTGCAGCATCCCGCGTAGGGTTTGCAAGTCAGCCAGCGACATTTCTAACCCATGCAGCGAAATGACGATTCCCTTGGGGCGCGGATCGGCTGCCAATCGCTCAAAGGCCAGTTTCAATTCCCATAAGCTGAGGGGCGGCTTGCCAAACAACCGGCGCTGTATGAAATCGCGCGATTCGGGCAGCGCCGGCATCGTGGATGGCAGGTTGAGCAGAATATAGTCGAGATCTTTATGACGACGGCGACGCCAATTGGTGAACCAGCGCCAGGCGGCGCCAGGCAGTCGGAAGGGGTGAAGCTGTTGGAAAAATCGGCGGAAAACCATTACGATGTTGAAATTAAACTTTGCATACGATTAGTATAGCATAACGTCACTCAAACAGAGTGTTTCTTCAAATTTATGAAAGCGAACCCTGTATCAGATAATCAATCTCGGCCATTTGTGGGGCTGCGCTTCTTACAATGGCTGATTGATCCCCGTAATAATACGGCAGATGAGATCACGCTGGCACGTGTGCGCGGCAAACTCACGCTAATCCTCGCCTTAACCCTCGGTACTCTTTTTGAAGCGACGCTGCTGTACGCTGAAAGCGCGCGCGGCCATATTCTCATGCCTACCCTGATCGGGCTGGTCATTTGTTACATCCTTTACCGCAGGGGAAATTACACGATCGGGAAATGGCTGCTGGTGGCCGTCCTCTGGCTGACTGCGCCGTTAGCTTATTTCGGGCTGCAGCAGCAAATTTCGGTTTTGTTGGTAGTTGCGCTGGTGCAGTATCCCCTCTTGGCCTTGCTGGTGGCGCAGCATGTGCTCCAGCGGAAGTACGCCTACGCGCTGTTTGCCCTCACCATGGTCTTTATGTTCGTGGTACGGGTCAGCAATAACCCTATCACCAGCACCCTGTTCAGCGTGTTGATCATGGTTTTCATTGCCAGCCTTGTGATCACTTTTGCCATTATCAACGGGGTGGATCGTGAGGCCCGGCGTTTGGCGGAAAAAGACCGCAATGAACGTGAAGCCCGTTACCACGAGATCACTGAATTAGTCAGCGACTTTGTTTTTAAATTGCGAATCATGCCGGACGGGCAGTTCATCACCGAGTGGACGGCGGGTACCCTCTATAAAGCGCTTGGCGGCACTGAGGAATTACTGCCGGACTCTGTCGTACCTCTTTTTACGATAATTCATCCCGACGACATCGGGGTCATCGTTGAACAACTCGAACGCATTCAAATCGATCAACGCATCAATTTTGAAGTGCGTGTTCAAAATCGTCAGGGAATGCCGTACTGGTTGCGAATTTACGCGCATGGCGAATTTGATCCAATCACCAAAAAGCTCAACGCGGTTTATGGCGCGGCGCAAGATATTCATCAACGTAAAACAGCGCAGCGGGCGTTAGCCAGCAGCGAAACAAGGCTGCGAACTATTATCGAATCCAACGTGATGGGCATCATTCTGCTGCGTGAAACCGACAATGTGATCATGCTGGCGAACCACAACGCGCTGGAAATGCTGGGTTATACCAGTGAGGAATTTATTGGGCAGCAAATGTCCCTGCAATTTCTTCCTCGCCGTGAACGCCGTCGTCTGGTGAATTTGCTGAAGCAGGGCGACCATTTTCAGGATATTGAGGTGCGGGCTATCCGCAAAGATGGCAGCGAATTTTGGGTGAATATCGCCATTACCCGTACAGTGATGGAAGGCGCTCCCGTCATCATTTCCAGCTTTTTCGAGATTACCGCGCGCAAACAGGCGGAAGACGCGCTGCATAAGCAGCAAACGCGCTATGAAACGCTGGTCAATTCGGTGGATGGCGTGGTTTGGGTCGCCAATGCCGTGACACTGGAAGTTGAGTTCATGAGTCCGCAAGTTGAGACGTTGATCGGATATTCACCGGAACGCTTTTTGCAGGATTCCTCCTTGTGGGTAACATGCATCCATCCAGAAGATCGTCAACGCGCTGCGGCCACCCGTTTCGAAGCCGTTCAGCAGCATAAAAGTGGTTTCCAGCAAGAGTATCGCTTGATCGCCGCCGATGGCCGGGTATTGTGGGTGCGCGATATTGCCTCTCTAGCGCAGCATGGCGATCAATGGATCATGAGCGGGCTGTCTATCAACTTCACCGCTGTGAAAGAAGCTCAAATTGCTGAAGATGAGCAGCGCCGTTTGGCTGAAAGCCTGCGCTCTTCTGCTTCCGCCATTTCCAGTACGCTGGATATCGATGTGATACTGGATCGTATTCTTGAACAGTTGCAAGCGGTGATCCCCTCAGACTCAGCCGATGTGATGCTGATTGAAGGGCGGACGGCGCGGGTAGCGCGCTCACGCGGGTATGATGAGCTATGGCATAGCAACAGCGGCGTAGATCAGCACCAGTTTCCGATCTACGAGATGGCTACTTTTCAGGGCATGATGAACACCGGTAAACCCCTGATCATAGGCAACGTGCCAAACTACACCGGTTGGGTAGATTTTGAGCGTACCAACTGGATGCAATCCATGCTCGGAGCGCCCATTCAGCTTGAAGGCAGCACCATCGGCTTTCTAAATCTCGCCAGCGATAGAACCTACAGTTTCACAGAGAAACACGCCTCGATATTGCAGGCCTTTGCCGATCAGGTCGCTATCGCGCTGCGTAATGCGCGCCTGTACCAGAAGGTGGCAGACCATGCCGACGACCTGCAAATACAGGTCAAGCAGCGTACCTCGGAACTGGAGATTGAGCGCCAGCGGATTGCCGCAATTTTAGACTCTACAGGTGACGGCATCGTTTACTCTGAAGATGAAACGATACGCTATGTGAATCAGACCTTAAGCGATTTGACCGGTTACAGCGCGGAAGAGCTGATCAACCAGTCTGTTTTGATGATTAACAAGGGAGGCGAAGTCACCAGAGGGTCGCTGAATATGGTCATCCAGCGCTTGGGGGCTGAGGGAAGCTGGCATGGTGAAACTGAAATTCAACGCAAAGACGGCTCTTCCTTTTTTGCCAGCCTCTCGGTTTCACTGATTGGCTCGTCAAGCGGCCCGCTGCGCGCTGTGTCCACCATCCGCGACATTAGCAAAGAAAAGATACTTCAGCAGCAGCAGTCAAACCTCGTGGCCTATGCCAGCCATGAATTACGCACCCCGATCACCAACCTGAAAACCCGTCTTTATTTACTGCGCCGCCGCCCTGAACATCTGGATCAACACCTGAGTGTGCTGGACGAAGTGACCGAGCGCATGAAGCGTCTGGTTGAAGATCTGCTGGATATTTCACGGCTTGAGCGTGGGGTCATTCCACTGCGCACCCGCCCGCTGCAATTGAACGAACACCTTCAGCAGATATTTGATGTGCAAAAGCCTGAGGCTGACCGTAAAGGCATCACGCTGATCTACGATGATCCCGCCCGCCCCGTATATGTTCAAGCCGATCCTGAACGAATGGCACAGGTGATCACCAACCTGCTGACCAACGCCATCAACTATACGCTTTCAGGGGGAACGGTTCGTTTGGTGGTCACCGAAAACCCCGCCATTCAGCAGGTCATTATTCAGGTGCAGGATACCGGCATCGGCATTGCCCCCGAACACATTAGCTATATTTTCCAGCCCTTCTACCGTGTGGTCAGCCATGTTTCCGGCACCGGATTGGGGTTGAGCATCGCCCGCCAGATCATTGACCTTCATGATGGAGATCTGTCGGTGAGCAGCGTTCTGGGCGAAGGCAGCACCTTCACTATCCGCTTGCAGATCGCTGCCCCGCCGCCTAACGGCATAAGCGACGTGTTCTACAACGAATACCAATCTTAAAATGGGCGCACCTGCCAACCAGCCTGCGTCCGCATTGGAATCCAGCATGCTGCATAAGGCGCTGGTGCGTTCCAACATGCTTCAGCAAATGCCGTCCCCGCTGGTGTTCGGGTTGATGCTGGCGAACGGGCTGGTCACGGCGCTGGCATGGGGCGCATTTCACGATACGGCCGGGGCGGCAGCGGCTGGTTTCGTGGTCTTTGGGGGCGGCAGCTTAAACTGGCTGGCGCTGTGGCTGCTGCCCCGTACCGGGCGCAGTTTCGGGCCAGATAAGCCGCCCGCCTTAGCCCTGATGCTGGCGTTCACTACATTAGCCCTGATACTGGCAATTTTTGCCGCCCCTTTATGGCTGTTGATCGCCCTGATCGCGATGATCACAGCGGCAGCCGTCTACGCGACGTGGATCGAGCCATTCCGCTTGGGCGTTACCCATGAAAAGATTCGCTTTTCAGACGGCCAACCGGGGGCCGGCAGCCCCGTCAGGAATACTGCGGCCATCCGCCTGCTGCATATTGGCGATATTCATATTGAGCATCTCACCAAACGCGAACGCCGCCTGAACCAGTTGATCCAGCAGCTTCAACCGGACATCATCGTTTTTACGGGCGATTTCGTCAATCTGTCTTATAACCAAGACGGGCGCGCACACAGCGAGATTCGCCAGATAATCAGCGGGTGGGAAGCGCCGATGGGGGTGTACTGCATCAGCGGAACGCCGACGGTTGAGCCGCTGGCGCTGGTCACGGCGCTGGTGCGCGATATTCCGCAAATTACGCTGCTGGCGAACCGATGGGCATCACTGGATACGCCCGCCGGAAAGCTGCATCTTGCGGGGATGGTCACTACCCATAATATAGACGAAGATCGCCGCGCTCTCGCCGCCCTTGCCGTCGATTTCCCGACAGACGGCTTCAAAATTCTGCTATCACATTCGCCAGATCTCGCGCCAGAAGCTGCGGCGCTGGGCTTTGACCTGTATCTTTGCGGGCATACGCACGGCGGGCAAATTCGCCTGCCGTTTCTGGGCGCGATGCTTTCCGCCAGCTATTATGGCCGCCGCTTTGTGATGGGGCGCTATCAGGTTGGCGCAATGACGCTGTATACCACCCGCGGCGTGGGTATGGAAGGCTTGGGCGCCCCCCGCGCTCGCTTTTTATGCCCGCCTGAAATTGTATTGTGGGAATTGAGCGGCGGGTGAAGGGGCCGTAGTACGGCGGCCAGCCTCGCTAACATCCTTCTTTAACTACAAGCGAGATTACAGACAAAATCTTTAACTTTGTTAGAATATCTTTCGCATTCTTAATGTTGACTTGTGATAGAGTTGAGACAAGTCACTCACAGACTGGTTGTCTACACATTGAAGTTGTTTCAAGGAGGCATTATGTGGAGACAGATTGAGGTATGGTTGCGTTTGCTAGCAGCCAGCCTCAATGAACGCGGTAGTCCGCGTGGTCAGGGGTTGGTGGAGTATGCCATGATACTCGTTCTCGTTGTTATTGTGGTTTTCATCGTCGTTGTCCTGCTTGGCCCGTGGGTCGGTAACATCTATTCAAATGTAGTAAACGCTCTCTAATTTCATCCGTTTTTATCATTGTTTTGCGAAAGACCCTACAGATTGTAGGGTCTTTTGTTTAGGATAGTGGTTCAATCAAGGGTTAAAAATCAGGTTCACGCCGAAAAAATTAGATACACTGATGCGAATCCAATTCGATATTGGCGCATCATAGGCGTGAATAGGAGGTCATATACGGATGTCACGCAACAATAATTATGGATCGCTTAGCGGGCGTCGTTCTGGCGGCGGCGCATGGCAGTGGTTGTTCATCGGTGGAATTGTTGGCTTTGGCTGCGCCATCATTTTCCTGCTGGTGGGCTTGATCAGCGGGCTGCTCAACGTCGGCGGCGAATCAGTTGCCAGCTTGACCACGCAAACGCCATGGATCATCACCGCCAGCCCGGCGCCGGTCACTGCAACGACTGAACCAACTGAAATTATTGTCACCGATCCCCCGCTTGAATTTAGTGCGCCAACGGCCAGCCCGACAATTTTGCCAACGCTGCTGACGCTTGAGCCGACGATTACCCCGACGACTTTGGCGCTTGAGCCGACGATTACCACTGCCAGCGGTAACACCACGGCACAAGTGGCGAATGTGAACAGCGGCGGCGGCCAATTTGACCGCTTGTTGGCAATTGCCAACCCGATGGTGCCGATTGCCGGCGGCCAGTTCCCGATGGGGACTACAGCCGCCGAAGTTTCAGTGGCGGTAACGGAATGTCAGGCTGGTTATGGCGGCGAAGCAGGCTCGTGCCAGCCCGCTGACAGCGAAGACTCTTTCCCGCAGCATAATGTCACGGTTAGCCCGTTCCAGATAGACGCCTATGAGGTGAGTTACACGCAGTTTCTCACCTTCATGAATATTCTAGGCCCCGGCAGCCACCGCAACGGATGCCTTGGACAGCCTTGCATGCAAACGCTAGCCGATTCGGAAACCAGCAACATCACCTTTGACAGCCAGAATTACACCATTAACCCGGCCATTGCCGACTTGCCGATGACCAATGTTACATGGTACGGCGCGCAGGCCTTCTGCCAGGCGATTGGCCGCCGCCTGCCTACCGAAGCGGAATGGGAACGCGCTGCGCGTGGCGATCTTGGCTATGTGTACCCGTGGGGGAATACGTGGAGTCCTGAAAATTCCGCGACCCGCCGTTCGACTTCACAGGAAAAGAATTCGGTGACCAGTTTCCCAACCGGAGCCAGCCCTTATGGCGTGTACAACATGGCCGGGAATGTTTCGGAATGGGTTTCTGACTGGTATTCGCCCAATTTCTACAGCCAACCACAGGCTGCTGGCCCGGATCCGCAAGGCCCGCCCACCGGCACCGAGAAAGTGACACGCGGCGGCTCATGGGACACTGTGCCTTTCTACACCCGCACCGTTCACCGCCAATCCCGCGATCCGCTGTCACCGACGGCATCCATCGGCTTCCGTTGTGTGGCCGATGCGAACAGCGCCGCTAACGCCGGCAATACCAGCGGCGTGCCGTTAGGCGCAAATATCGTTTCCACGACGGATCCTTCAACATTGGGGATTCCAGCGGGGACAGGCGGCGAAGAAGAAACTACCGCCAGCCAGAACGCAATTCCGACGCTGCCAGTAGCAGATACCAACGCTGCGCCCACGCTGCCACCGCGCCCGACGACGGCAGTCGTCAATACGCCCGCCGTTCAGAGTACGCTGGCGCCGGGTGGGTGATCGGTTCTAAATTAAGATGACTGGTTAGTTCACATTCAATCCCCTTCGCCCATCTACCGCGCAAACAAAGCGGATCATGGAGCGAAGGGGATTATTCTCCACGCTGCGGCACACGAACCATCAAACGCGAAACACCCATGGCGCGCCCGCCTCAACGCCGCTTTTCCTGCGCTTTCTTCAGCAAATAATGCGCTTCGCTCAAGATGAAATCTACCGTCCCCGCAATCGTGGGATCGGGCGGAGTATCCGGCGAAAGCGTATACACGCCAGCGGCGGCCAGTTCGGCGCCTCCCGCGCCAAAGGCGATCTGCGCCATGCCCACCTGCCCGGTATTCACCCCCGCCAGCGATAATATGCCCGATTCCAGCAGCGTTTCCCCTGCTGGTATTAACAGGATGTTCAGCCGTGCCGGGTTTGCGCCTGAAGTATCCGGCGGCACCAGCACCCGCGCCCCCTTCAGCCGCACCGATTCGCCCGTACCAATCAGGGCAAGGCGCATGCCCGTTTGGGTTTTAGCGCGATTTTGCGGGTGCAAATGATCGGCGTTAGCGGCGTCATAGCCCATCGCATCCAGCGCAAACAATGCCGATCTGCCGCCGGTGATCGCACAATGCCACACCCGCAAATCTGAAGACTCGCCCATGTCCAGCAGCAGCGCAGCGCCTTCAGTTTGTGCCTTCAGCATACGGATGAATGAGAAAAGGCGCGGCGCAAGGTCGAGATCCCCTTGCAGCCGCGCTGTGTAGAAAATGGTTAGCGGTGCTTCCACTGTGGCGGGCGCTTCTCTACGAAGGCGGTCATGCCTTCCGTCTTGTCTTCGGTGCTGAATGACAGCAGAAAATTGCGCTTCTCATAATTTAAGCCGGCGCTCAGCGGCAGTTCTTCCGCCTGATTCACCGCGTCTTTAATCAGCCGTACCGCGATGCGCGGCATTCCGGCAATCCGCTCGGCCAGCTTCAGCGCCTCATCATAATATTGATCCAGCGGGTAAACGCGGTTCACCAGCCCCGCCGCCGCCGCTTCCTGCGCCGTAAGCTGGCGGTTGCCTAGCATCACTTCCATCGCCAGCGCCTTGCCCACAGCCCGCGTTAGCCGCTGCGTGCCGCCTGCGCCGGGGATGATGCCGATGGTAATTTCCGGCTGCCCGAATTTTGCCGTCTCGCTGGCGACGATCATGTCGCACATCATCGCCATTTCGCAGCCGCCGCCTAACGCCCACCCGCTGACCGCCGCGATCACCGGCTTGCTGATGCGCGTCATCCGTGACCAGTCTGTCCAGTCATTTTGCAGCATCGAAACCGCATCCGTTTCCACCATCTGCTTGATGTCTGCCCCTGCCGCAAACGCCTTATCGCTGCCCACCAATACCATGCAGCCAATTGCTTCGTCGCGGTCAAAGGCTTCCAGCGCATCAAAAATCTCTGCGGTAATCTGCGCATTCAGGGCGTTCAACGCCTGTGGGCGGTTCAGCCGCACCACCCCCACGCCGGCAATCGGCGTTTCGGTCAAAATCATCTCATAAGCCATGTTTTCGCCTCCACAAAATACATTTTGAGGCGACTATACCACATTGGCGGGTTTCTGTGTTCTGTAGGGGCGGGCAGTGGTGAAGGTGTAAAGCACAGGCCGTTAGATGGCTGCGCTGTCCTAACGATGAGGCGGCAGTTCAATCAGTGTCGTTGGTCAGTTCAAGCGCCGTTGTCCGCAGTAGAGTCGCGGAAATGGGCTTGACCAGATAGCGATCTTCATCGCGCAGATCCAACTGCACCATCATGGCTTCATGGGCGCTGGCAACGATCACGCGGGTGTTGGTTAGGTGAGGGGCATTGTAAATATAGTGCAGTACGTCAGAGCCAGATACTCGCGGCAGGCGCAAATCCAGCACGACCAGGTTGGGAGCACTATTTTCCAACAGGCGCAGCGCAATTTCACCGTTAGCCGCTTCGGTAGAATTGAATCCCGCCATTTTCAAGACCTGCCGGAACACTTCGCGACTGGCGTAATCGTCGTCAACGATCAGAACTGAGCGTGTCACAATGCTCTCAAACGTTAATTCGTTAATGGCTAATCAATCCGTTCTTATAACTAAATCCATTATAGCAAGTGTTTGCTAATTGTAACAAGTATTGGGTTTCCTAAAAATTCCCCAAAAAACCGCCGCCTGTAGATCACCCGAATCGCAAATTTGCCGTGACGCGATCATCGAAAACCTGCCGCACACGCGCAAGGTCATCCGCGACAATCAGATCAAACCAAACGTTGGGGTAGCGCCCTTCCACTGCTGCGCGCATCGTTGGCACCATCTCCGTAGGCGCGATAATCGTCACGGCAAGGCTGCTGTTGGTTGGAACCAGATCAATCAGATCGAACCGCGTTGTGAAAATGGGTCGGAATCGATTCCAATACGCCCTGGCGGTATCAAAGAACCAGTTTGAATCGATGCCCTGTGCCAGCAGCACCATGTGAAACTCGGCTTCGCCTCTGATCGGGCCGGGGCCGGGGGCTGTAGGAGTCATCCTCACCGGCGCGCTGCCCATCACTTCCAGCGGCGGCACCTGCTTCAGCATCGTTTGATGCTCGCCTAGCCGGTTGATAGCTGGCGCGGTTCCCGGCGAAAAATAGTCATCTTCTTTCCAGAGGGTGACGCCGAAAAACCACGGCGGCGCTTGCTGCGCGCACCAGTCGAACATGGCGACGGTGGCTTCGGCATGGCTGTTGATGTCATAGCCGGGGTAGCGGGTATCCTGCTGGTAGACCTGATCCCGAAATGCGAAAATGCCGCCTTCGGTACCCACCACCGGCACATTCACCGCGCCAAAAAGGCCAGCGGCGCGCTCATTGAACATTCGCCCCATCGCAATTAAGCCCACCGGATCGCCATAGGGGGTCATGCGCGTGCCGCCGTAAACCGTGCGTCCGGGATCGTTCTGCTGGCAAATGGGGTCATAGGGGTATTCAAAATGCCAGCCGGGTTCACGGGCGCGCTCACTGCCCCGCGGGCGGGCGCTGTATGGGCCGCCGCCGGGGGTTTCCTGATAAAAGTGATTCAGGATATAGGGATGGGTGGCAACATACATGCCGCTGTTCAAAATGCGCTGAAAGCGGATGAGGTGGTGGGTTGCCAGATAATTCAGGAAGGCATCCATCCACAGCACCGATGAACGATCCGCCGTATCTGCCTCCGCCAGCGGGATGAATCCCGGATAGCACCCGCGGGAGATGATGTATTCGGCAAAATTTAGCCAGTTTTCCATCAGCGGGCGGATCACCTGATCGTTGTTGCGCCAATCCGGATTGAAGCCATTCGGCCACTCGACGCCTAAATTCGGCTCGTTGTAAAACTCGAACCACTTCACGCCAACATTGATGAACGCATCGGTAATATGCTGCATATCACGGGTGAATGGCCCCGCGCCATATGCGCCCAGATAAATCCGCACAATCGGCGTGATACCCAACCGGATAAATTCGACGGCATCATCCACAAAATCGGTGGTCGCCGCCACCATCTTCACCCAGCCCATATGGGCATTGGTGTAGCGGCTGAATTCAACTGGCGTTTGGAAGGCGCTGATCACGTGCATGCCGCGTGGGTTGCGCGACCACTGGTATTCGTCTAGCCGCAAGCTGTTACCCTCCGATGGCCGGGCCGGGGGTGTTGATCACCTGTCCCGGCAGGGTGGCAGTAGGCGTTGGAGAAACACTTGTGTCAAGTTCCGGCGTCACTTCCACGGTGGGTTCATCGGTCATTTCCGGCGTGGCGGTGATGAATCCCGGCGGGCGGGTGGGCAGCCACGGGGTGGGGATGAACGGCGTCGTGGTGGCGATTCCGATCCCCAGCGGCACGCCGAAAGGCTGGTTCAACTGTGCGCGGCGGTTGAGTTCGGCGCGTGTTGCTTCAAAGGTGTCGTAAACAACCGCGTCGTAATAAGCGAATGGCGCAATTTGCCCCAGTTCCACGCCAATTTGCGCCGCCAGATCGCGCAGCGCCACTACCGTTACGCTGACGGTGACCGCGGGGGGCAGCAAACGAAGCATAGCGACATCGTTAATCACGATGGGCTTGAAGGTGTTCCAATAGTTTCTCGCGCCGTCAAAGAAGTACTCGGCCCCTAAATTGGGCGCGAACCTAAGAAAGTGGTATTCCGGAAGTATATTCGCTTGCATAGGTGGGAATTATAAACGGAATATGGTATGAAACCTATTTGTGCAGCGCCTTTCTGCCTACGGTTTACCTACCCCTGAGCGGCTGATTAGTCCCAATTCTTCCCGTAATTGATCGGCAAAGTTGGTAAAAGCGCCGCGCTTTCCGCGCTAAATCTTTTTAGCAACCTCTCATTCTTTCTGTCCTGTGGTTCGCAATCGGGTCGCGCTACAATGGCCTGAAATCAACAGCAGAAACTGTTTAGAGGTGAAAAGTGCGAAAAGTGCGGCGGATATCATTAAAACTATGGCCTGCTTGCTTCGCGGCGCTGCTCGCCCTGTTGGCCGCCGCCTGTTCCCCCGCGCAGCCGACGCCCGAAATTTTCAACACCAGTTCCGCGCCAACGATTGCCGTGACTCCTGGCGCATCGCTGGATCAGATTGACGGCGTTTTTGTGGGCGATTATCTGCCGCGTCCGATTGCGCTGCAAGATTTCACCCTGCCCGGCAACCGCGGCGACGCCATGCGCCTGAGCGACTCAAACGGCAAATGGCGGCTGCTGTTTTTCGGCTATACCCACTGCCCGGATTTCTGCCCGATCACGCTTGCCGAGTTCACGCAGATTAAAGAAATGCTAGGCGAACAGGCCGATCACATCGAATTTGTATTCGTCAGCGTCGATGGCGTGCGCGACACCCCGGAGCTGCTGACGGGCTATATCGAACGCTTCGATCCCGCGTTCATCGCCTTCAGCGGCGACGATGCCACGCTGGCGCAAATTCAGCAGGATTACGGCCTGTTCTACCAGCGCGCAGAGAACGCCTCATCGCCTGAAAATTACCTGATCGATCACTCCACGCGCTCATACCTGATTGATCCCGAAGGCAATCTGATTTCGACCTTCACCTATGACAGCACGCCGACGCAAATCACCGGCGCGATTCAATGGTGGATGGCGCGTAACGGCATGTGAAAATGAGGGCGCGATCTCACTCGCCCGCTAACAGCCCCTGTACCGCTTCTGCCGCCTGCGTGCGCGTGACGGTAATTTCTCGCCCATCGGTCAGGCGTTTGAATTTAACCTGCTCAGAGGCGATCTCGTCGGGGCCAAGCAGCGCCACCACCGGAATCCCCTTCTTATCGGCATGCGCGATCTGCTGCCCCAGCTTGCGATCCTGCAAATACAGTTCTGTACGAATAGCTGCGCCGCGCAGCTCTGCGGCCAGCTTTTCCGCCTCAAAACGGGTTTCGTCGCTGAATACCGTCACCAGTATTTGCGTGAGTGTGCCGCCCAGTTCCGGCGGGTATAGATTGAACGTATCCATCAGGTCTATGATGCGCTCAATACCGAACGCCATGCCGGTTGTCGGGATGCTTTCGCCTTTGAACAGGCCGATCAGGTCATCATAGCGCCCGCCGCCTTGCACGCT
>DAOTUZ010000086.1:0-16160 GCA_034437295.1 Anaerolineae bacterium
GGGCGAAGGTATCGTGACGTTTTATGTTGAAGACGTGTTGACGGCCTGCGCGTGGGTCGCAGATGGGCAGATTGCCGTGGGCAGCCGAGTGGGGGCGGTGTTGTTTTTGCGGGTAGGTTAGGGGGTTTTCGCTTTCCAACCCCCTAACCACGGCAAGCGAAGTGTGCCGCTAGCCTTTTAAGCCGGTAAGGGTGATGCCTTCAATGATATAACGCTGGAAAAAGATGATGATGATCAGCAGCGGCACGATGGAAAGCGTCGCTCCGGTCATAATCAGATGCCAGTCGGCGCCGGATTCACTGGAGAAGAACTGTAACCCCACAGGCAGCGTCATCATCGCGCGATTTGAGGTGACGATGAGCGGCCAGATGAAAGCATTCCAGTTGCCTAGAAAATTAAAGATGCAGAGCGCGGCAATGGCTGGCAAGCTGAGGGGTACCACGATACGCCAGAAGATGCCGAACTCGCTGACGCCATCAATGCGGCCTGCGTCAAGCAAATCGTCGGGGATGGTTTGCATGAACTGGCGCATGAGGAAAATGCCCGCCGCGGTGATCATACCGGGGAACAAAATGCCCCAGTGGGTGTCTACCCAGGTTGGCCCGATGGGTGGGTTTACGGCCATGATATACCATGGGATGACCAGCATTTCGGTTGGAACCATGAGCGATGTGAGAAATAAGATGAAGATGACTCTTTTGCCGGGGAACTGATATTTGGCAAAGACGAACCCGGCGAGCGAGTCGAAAAAGGCGACGCTTACTGTGCTGATGACCGCGACGATGATTGAATTGATGTACCAGCGGGGCAGCGCAGTACCCGTAATCACTTCCGTGTAATTTTCGGTGACTGGATTTTCGGGGAAGAAGTTCGGCTGGCGAATTTCAGTGGCGTCTTTGAAGGATGTTGAAATCATCCACATGAAAGGGACGATCATGGTGATTGCCACGAGCGTTAGGCAGATATAAGAGAGGAGCTTATAAGGCCAGCGAACCGAGTTGGGGCGATGGCGCTTCACAGGCGCGTGATCTGTGGTGGTGATGTCTGGTTGTTGAGCAATGCTCATGATGCAGCCCTCAAATTTCTACCGTGCGGGTGGTCAAACGCAGCTGCACCACCGTGATGATCAGAATGATGATGAACAGCACGACAGTGAGCGCGGAGGCATAGCCCATGTTGAAACGTTGGAATGCTTCACGGTAAACCCGCAGCACGACTGACGTGGTTGAATTCAGCGGCCCACCATCGCCCTGCTGAGTCATCGCCAGCACTTCGGCAAACATGCGTAAAAAGCTGATGGACTGCAAGACTAAAAGGTAGACGATGCTAGGGTTGAGCAGCGGGAAGGTGATATGCCGGAATGACTGCCAGCGGTTGGCGCCATCCACTTCCGCCGCTTCGTAGTAAACGCGGGGAATATTTTTGATACCAGCCAGAAAAATGATGATCGCAAACCCCAAACCCTGCCAGATGACCACCGCTAAAATCGAAAAAAGCGCCTGATCGGGGCTTCGCAAAAATGGCTGCTGCGGCAGCGAAAAGGCTTGCAGCAGCACATTGAATAAGCCGATGCGGGGTTGATAGAGCCAGCGGAATACCCACGCAATGGCAATTGTTGAGGTGACGAAGGGCAGAAAGAAGATGACCCTGTAAAGGTTGCTCATCCGATGAATTTCGTTGAGCATGAGCGCGATAAGCAGCCCAAGCCCAAGCTGGATGGGCACGCCTAAAACGACATATTTTGCGGTATTGAGGAACGCGGCTTGCGTGACGGAACCAGCGGTGCCTAGTTCAGTGAACAACCGCTGATAATTTGTCATTCCGACATAGGGTTGTTCGGCGGCCAGCGGGTTCCATGCGTAGAAGCTCATTTGAAAGGCGAACAGCGTTGGATAGATACGGATATAGAGGAAGAAGATCAGCGGGATTGAGAGAAAAATATAAGCCCAGATGATCTTACGCCGCGCAATCGTCATCTGAAATCGGCGGGGGGGGGATGCGCTATTTTTACCGCCGGAAGCAGTTACAGACATCGGCACACTCGATTCATGATCGGGCAGGTTGCGGGGCAGGCCGGGAGTTAAGGCCGCCCCCACCCCATCGTTCTGGGGTGGGGTGGACACATTTTTGATGCCGTGAGGATATCATAACCGGTTCGCAGGGGAAAACGGGTGTGTTTTCCCGAAAACGGGCGCCCCTACAACCCGATTTTGCATGACATTTCCTCAACGATGCCCTCTTCTTAGCTGAAGCATTGGGGAGGGGCGCCCGCGCCGGAAGGTTGATTTCCTAAGCGGTGAGCGCCCGCCCCCATTCAAGCAGATTGGGGCGCTTTAGTGATTCGCCCAGAATGCGTCAAGCAGCGCCTGTTCGGCAACAGCGGCTTCGTTCAGCGCTTCGCAAACATCAGCGCCATTGAGCCGAATGGCATCGTAGGCATTGATCAGGTTTTGGCGCTGTGCGGTTTCATCGACAAAGAAGGTGGCGTGCGCATAGCTCAAACCAGCGGCGAAGGGGCCGAGGATGGGGTCTTCCAACAGCGCGGGATCGCTGGCGGCTTCTAGCTGTGCGGGAAGTTCACCGACTTCGTTCACCCAGAGGGTGCCAGCTTCCGGCGTGGTGATGAATTGCAGGAAGCGGACGGCGGCATCGAGTTTGGCTTCATCTTCGGCGGCCTGACGGGTGATGCCGTGAGTCCAGTAAGAACCGAAGGTGTGCTGGTCGCCATTCGGGCCGGCTGGAAGTTCAGCGACACCGTAGTTAAGATCGGGGGCATTATTGGCGATGGTGCCGATGCGGAATGAACCGTCAATGTGCATGGCGGCGTCACCGTTGATGAATGCGTCGGTGGCATTCTCGTAGAGGAAGTTATCGCTGCTGCCGGTGAAATAGGTGGTTTCAAAGTCCGACAGATAGCGGAAAGCTTCGCAGCCTTCGGGGCTGTTCCATAAGACTTCACGGTTATCTTCGCTGTAAGGCGCGCCGCCGAACTGGCGAAGCAGGACTTCACGGAACCAGTGATGCGCTTGGCCGGTCATTTCGGGGGCATAGCCCATGGTGACCAGATTTTCGATGCCGGTGCCGTTGCCATCGTAAACGGTCAACTGCTGCGCCATTTCTAGAAATTCATCTAGGTTTGTGGGCGGAGCATCGGGATCAAGGCCGGCGGCCTCAAACAGGTCTTTGTTGTAGAACAACGCCAGCGAGCGCACGGCGGTGGGCAGCGCCCAGTATTCACCCTGGAATTTGGATTCTGCGACCATCGGTGAGAAGGCGCTTTCAATCCAATCTGCCGGAAAATCTTCTGCGGGAAGCGGAATCAGATAACCGGCATCCACAAATGCGGGAATCCAGCCATAGAACAGCGAAACGACATCGGGGCCAACGCCTGCGGGGGCCGATGCGGCAATTTCATCGCGGAAATTATCGTAGGCGATATCGCTGTTGTGGATGACATCAATATCAGGATTTTCGGCTTCAAACTGCTCAATCAGCATATCCATCGCCAGTTGGCGCGGCTCAAAGGTATACTGCCAGTACTCAATGGTAGTCACTTCTTGCGCCTGAACACCGACTGCCAGCACAAAAAGCAGCATCAGCGATGCCAGAACGGCAGTTGAGCTAAGCTTTCTCATGACATAACTCCTAAGGTTGGACTCATAAATTTCGTTAAGTTAAAAACAGTATGATCAAGGTCTGTTTAATGGACACCTCCCTGGTCAGAATGCGACCGACTTAGATTAAAGGTCAAGATTGAGCAGACGCGCTGCATTACCAGCGAAGATAAGCTGAATTTGATCTTCTGTGAGGTTTAGCTCACGGCAATCACGGATTTGATCCTGCAAATAGCGGACAGCGAAGCCACGCGGAAAATAACTTGAATCGCTGCCGAAAATGATTCGTTCAGGCCCGATGGTTTCCATGTATTTGCGGAACAAATCTTTGACAGACCAATCGCCATCGACCCACTTCACCCACTGGTTTGAGCCAGAGGTATCAATATTCACATTACGACAGGCCCAGCACAACTGGAGTGTTTCCCGAATCCACGCGCAGCCAAAATGCGGGATCACGAACTGGACATCGGGGAAATCTTTGGCGACGTTATGCAGTTTAAGCGGGTTAATATTTTCGTGCCAACCGATGCCGCCACCGCCGCCCTGAATACCAAAATGGATGAGCACGGGAATATTTAATTCCGCGCACATTTCCCAGACGGGATAGGCGGCTTCGTCTTCGATAGGGCGATCCAGCATGGGCGCGAGCAGCTTATAGGCTTTGAAGCCCAATTCGTTGACGGCGCGTTTGAGTTCAGCCGCCGCGCCTTCAGCAAAGGGATAGTGATGGGCGAAACCGACGAATTTATCGGGATATAGAGAGGTGATGCTGGCGAGATGGTCGTTGCCGCCGCCGGTCACAAAGCCAACAGCCCGCAGCCCGTAACGCTCGATGTCTTCAGCCCAGCGCGCAGCCTGCGTGACATCATCTGGCGGATTGCTTTCCCCCGGCTCAAACCCCCACGTTAAGCGCCAGTTAAGGTTATAGTCCCGCGCATATTCACGGGCGATGGCCGCCCGGCGCTCTCCACGCCGCCGCAGATAATCTTCGTGCATATCTGGCCCCATGCCAGCAAACCAAGGGCGACTGGTGGGAAAATGGCAGTGAAAATCAATCACTTCGATATTCTGATACATGATAAGACTCATTATCTGAGGTTAAACAATGGCGCATTATAGCGCCTCATAGGATTATCGCCCAAGCGCCAGCACAGCGGGGAATAAGTCCACTTTTGAGATCTGGCGAAGCCTATGCCTGCGTATTGACGGTATACTTAGGATAACCTTTTGACGGGATAGCATAAGACAGGATTGAGCTGTGAAGCTGGCAATTATTGGCGGCGGCAGTGTGCGGACACCGCGTTTGATACCCACGCTTGTTCAGCGAGCCGAACGACTTGGCTTGCGCGAATTGTGGTTGATGGATATTCAGGCGGAAAAGCTGGATTTGATTGGCGGTATATGCCAGACCATGGCGCAGCAGTTGAATGCGAGCTTTGATATTCGTTTCACGACGGATGCCCTTGAGGCCATTTCAGATGCGGATCATGTGATTACATCGATCAGGCCAGCCTATGAAATTGGGCGGGCGATTGATGAGCGGCTCTGTTTTGAACACGGCGTGTTGGGGCAGGAAACTACCGGCGCGGCGGGCTTTGCTATGGCAATGCGCAGCGCACCAGCCATTCTGGAATATGCCCGCCTGGTTGAAGCCCACGCGAAGCCGGGCGCATGGGTTTTTAATTTCACCAATCCGGCGGGGTTGGTGGCGCAGGTGCTGCATGATGCCGGAATCCGGCGGATTGTTGGCATTTGCGACAGCGCCAACAAAGCGCAGCATGCGGTTAGCCGTTACATGCACATTCCGATGAATCGTTTGCAGCATGATGTTTATGGGCTGAACCATTTATCGTGGACTAGCAGCGTGGTGGCCGATGCCGATCCAGATGGCAGCAACGGCGAAGAACTGCTGCAGGCGCTGCTGCATGACCCGGAGTTTATACAAAAAACGCATATGACGATGTTTGCGCCCGGCCTACGCGAATGGCAGGGGGCATTCATGAATGAATACCTTCACTACTACTATTACCGCGATGAAGTGTTTCAACTGCTGCGCGGGAAAAGCGAATCACGCGGGGAGGAAGTGGCGCGGCTGACGGGCGAGATGCTGGATCACCTTCGGCAGACATTGGTAGAAGAAGAACGGCTCGCCATTTATCGGCAGATGATGGAGCAGCGCAGCAAGTCTTATATGGCGCATACGCGGGGCGGGGCTGACCGGGTGGATATGAAACCGGTGGGCGATGATATTGAGGGGTATGCGGCGGTTGCGCTGGGCTGCATTGAAGCTATCGCAACTGGCGCCGCGCATTACACGGGGCTGAATGTGCCGAATAACGGCATGATTGACGGCATGGAGAAAGATGACATTGTTGAGATTGCCTGTTGGGTTGGTCAGGATGGTATTCGCCCGATCCATATTGGCGAAATACCGGATCACCAATTGCAGTTAATGCGCGATGTGAAGCTTTATGAACGGCTGGCATCGCAAGCTATTTTACAAAAGTCACGGACGCTGGCCGTACGGGCGCTGACGGTACACCCGCTGGTGGGATCGTACCCGCTGGCGGAAAAACTGGTGGATGCCTTCATTCAAACACATCGGGAGTGGGTTGGTCAGTGGCAGTAGAACGCTACGATATTCTGATACCGGGGCATTATTTCTGCGACATCATCTTCACCGGCATTCCCGGCTTTCCGGCGTTAGGTACGGAATTATTCACGAAAGACCTCAACGTTGTGCCGGGCGGGGTGATGAATACGGTGGTCGGGCTAACGCGCTTAGGCACAAAGGTTGCATGGCTGAGCACATTAGGCAGCGACTTTTTCAGCCAGTTTGCCGCAGAACAAGCCCGCGCCGATGGGATAGACCTTTCGCAGGTGGTGTTCACGGGGGAGCCGCTAAAACGGGTGACCGTTGCCATGTCTTATCCGGGGGATCGCGCCTTCCTGACGTATATCGATCCGCCGCCTGATTTGATTCCGCGATTGTATGCGGCGGTGGAAAACACGCCGTTCAGGCATCTGCATTTTACCGGCTTGCAAATTGACGAGCGCATGCCTGATTTGATCCGCGCTTGCCATGCTAAAGGGATCAGCGTCTCGATGGACTGCCAGCATCGTGAACAAACGCTGGCGGAACCATTGGTGCAGGCTATTGTTGGCAGCCTTGATTTATTTATGCCGAATACCGCCGAAGCCCAACGCCTGACCGGGGCGACGACGCTTGAAGCGGCGGCAGATGTTTTGCGCGGGCTGGTGCCGTATCTGGTGATTAAGGACGGGCAGAACGGCGCGTATGCGTGGGTAGGCGGGGATCATTTTCATGCGCCGGTGATCACGGTTGAGCCGGTAGATACAACCGGCGCGGGGGATATTTTTAACGCGGGATTTTTGACGGCGTGGCTGCAAGGAAGGCCGCCCGAAGAATGCCTGCGCCGGGGGAATATTACCGGGGGGCTTTCGCTGCGGGGATATGGCGGCTATTCATCTGCCCCCACGCTGGCGGAGATGAACGGTTATTTGGACGTGAGCGAGAACGAGAAAAGTTAAGACCGTCAAGGTTAAAAGAAGCGATGAGGAAAGGTGGGGCAGCGGAAAACGGGCGTATTTTTGAAAGTGGACGCCCCGTGGGGCGCCCCTACAGCTTAAGTTTGCGCAGCATAACGCTATAGATATTCCGCCCGGATCATCGCCATGCCGTCAAAAATGCGATCTTCCAGCGCTGCGCGTTGATCTTCAGAGAGCAGGGATACGCGGGCGGCATTGAGAATGAGCGCATCCACCTGATCGGCATCCCAGTTGAAGGTTTCGGCACACTGAAGAAATTCATCGGTCAACGTGGTGTTGAACATCGGCGGATCGTCGCTGTTGAGCGTGACGACTACGCCTGCCTCAATTAAAGGCTGGATGGCATGTTCGGCCAGCGATGGAAACACCTTGAGCTTGAGGTTGCTGGTCGGTGAAATTTCCAGCGGAATTTGCAATTCTGCCAATTCACGTACCAGCGCCGGATCATGAACTGCCTGCACGCCATGCCCGATGCGCTGCGATCCTAATGCCAGCGCCCCGCGAATACTGTCGGGGCCGCCGTGTTCCCCGGCATGCAGCACAATCGGCACGCCAGCTTCACGGGCGGCGGCGAAAGAGACGGCGTGTTTTTCGGGTGGATGGCCGACTTCGTAGCCCCCTAAGCCTAAGGCAACGACGGCGTTTTCTGGATCGGAATAGGCATCAATCACCCATTCCGCGGTGATCAAGCCGGTTTCGGGCGGCACTTCACGGGCGATATCGAAGATATAGCGCATGGTGACGCCAAACTCGGCTTCCGCCCAACGCCGCGCGCGATTCAAGGCATCAAGCTGCTCGCGGAATGAGATGCCCTTTTGATGATAATGGGTATAGGGCGTGTAGGTAATTTCGCTGTAAAGCACATTTTGTTCAGCCTGACGGCGCAGAAAATCTTTCGCAAGCTGCTCGATATCATCGGCGGTTCGCAGACAGTTGGAGATGGTGATGTAGATTTGCACGAAATGGGGCATATCTACAAAGGTGAACCAATCGCGCACGCCGCTTAAGGTGTTCGCCGGAAGCGGGACGTGATGTTTTTGCGCCAGCGCCAGCAGGGTTTCTGGAGGCATTGAGCCTTCGAGATGCACATGCAGCTCAACTTTTGGCACATGGATGATGTAATTGCGCAGGCTCATTCGCCGCGCCTCCTTTGGTGGTTAAATGGGCGCATCCGCTGGCGCGCCCCTATAAATACCGTTAAATAGGCGCATATCCCTATGACGTAGGGTGCGCATTTTATCATGCCCGTTCGATCTGCTCTAGGCGATCCACGCCGACGCTGAAGTATTTGGCGTCAGGATGATGAACGACGATAGCCGCGGTGCTTTCTTCGGGCAGCCACTGGTAAGAAGGGCTGAGCGCCATGCCCAGCTCGGTTTCGGCCTGTGGCAGCAGGCGCAGCACGGTTTGATGATCGCGCAGATCGGGGCAGGCGGGATAGCCCCACGAGTAACGCTTGCCCTGTTTGGCAGGGATATTCAGCCCTGTGTTGACTACCTGCCGATTGACATAAACGGCGGTGGCTTCGGCGGTTTGTACCGCCAGCCCATGAAAGAAGTAGGCTTCGCTGTAGTTGTCGTCTGCTTGCAGGCGCTCAAATTCTTCGGTTGCGGCATTGCCCACGGTGACCACTTGCAGCGCCACGGCATCAATCAGGCCGCTGTCTGAGGGGGTGAAGTAGTCGCTGATGCAGAGGAAATCTCCGAACGGCTGGCGGGCAAAATTCATTCGCGCAATTTCGCGGCGTTCAACTTTGGCATAATCATCGGGGGATGCGCGCTTTGCCCCTGCCCCGTCCAGCACGTGTTGAAATGGATCGGGGTCATAGATGATCAGGTCTTCGCCTTCGCTGACCGCCGGAAAATAGCCATAGACGGCTTTTGGCAGCAGGGTTTTTGCCCGCAGCGCCTCACGGCTCATTTGATCCAAGCGCGCCTCAAACTCGGCTTCAAGTTTCGTCCATGCTTCGCCGTGGGTATTGGTTGCGCCCCAGCTTAGGCGGAATAATTCGGGCTTGTGCAGGTATTGCAGCACAATTTCCAGCGGCATGTACTGGATGGTTTTACTGCCCCAGAACGGCGGCAGGGGAATAGAAGGCGCGGGCTTCACGGTCTTTTCGCCCTGCCCGCGTGCGCGGCGTACCGGAACGGGCTTTTGCATTTCGGCGTAGGCATCCTTCTTGATCTGCTCAACGAAAGCCGCGCCGCCGCCAGAAGTGAGCGTTTCCATCACGGACAAGCCTTCAAAGGCATCTTTGCAGTAGAACACGCCGGATTCATAGGGCTGCTCGGTTTCCTCTAGAAAGAGGATGCGCTGCCCGAACTTACGATTGATGGCCGCGCCGCCGATGAGGACGGGATATTTCAGATTGCGCCGCGCCAATTCGTTGACGATCACCGGCATTTGCTTGCTGGTGCTGACCAGCAGCGCGCTTAAGCCGATGGCGTCGGCGTTATATTCAACGGCCTTTTCGATGATGGTGTTGGCGGGAACCTGCTTGCCTAAGTCATACACGGTGTAGCCGTTGTTGCTGAGGATGGTCTTGACCAGATTCTTGCCGATGTCGTGTACGTCGCCGTAGACCGTCGCCAGCACGACTGTGCCTTTAGAAGTGCCTTCGACCTTATCCATAAACTGTTCGAGATAAGCGACGGCCTTCTTCATGGATTCGGCGCTTTGCAGCACGAAGGGCAGAATGAGTTCACCGGCGCCGAATTTGTCGCCCACTTCTTTCATGGCGGGCAGCAGCACGTTGTTCAGCACGCCAACGGGGTCTTGACGGGTTAGGCTGTCGTCAATGAGCGCCTCAAGCCCGTCTTTTTTGCGATGCACGATCTGCCAGTGAAGGCGTTCTTCGCTGGTCATGTTTTCGGCGGTATCTTCGGTTTCCGCGCCAGCCAACTGGATGTTGTTCTGCTGGAAATACTGGATAAAGCGGGGCAGCGCGTCGGGATCGCTGTTGAAGATCAGATCGTCGGCCAGTTTGCGCTGCTCTTCGGGAATTTCGGCGTAGGGGGTGATATGGGCGGGGTTCACAATCGCCATGTCCAGCCCAGCACGCACCGCATGATATAAAAACACACTGTTGAGCACGCCGCGTGCCGCCGGGGTGACGCCGAATGAGACGTTGCTGATGCCCAAGGCAGTCATGACGCCGGGCAGGGTTTGTTTGATCAGGCGGATGCCCTCAAGCGTTTCCACCGCGTCGTTTCGCAGTTCTTCCTGACCGGTGGTCAGCGGGAAAGTGAGGGCATCGAAGATCATATCTTCGGGCGCAAGGCCATAGTCATTGACGGCGATATCGCGGATGCGCGCCGCGATTTCCAACTTGCGCTCGCGGGTATGCGCCATGCCTTCTTCGTCAATGGTCATTGAAAGCACGCCTGCGCCGTGTTTACGGGCAATCGGCAGCACTTTATCAATGCGCTCGCGGCCATTTTCGAGGTTATTGCCGTTGATGATGCCGCGCCCCGGATAGACTGCCAGCGCAGCTTCGGCCACTGGCGGATCGGTTACGTCGATGATCAGCGGCGTTTCTACCGACATCGCCAATTTCTTGACGAGTATTTTCATCTGCTCGGCTTCGTCGGCGCGTTCGGTAAGGGCTACCTGCACGTCCAGCATATGCGCGCCGCTGTCCACCTGCTGAATGGCAATCGGGATCACGCTGTCGTAATCGTCATTCAGCAAAAGCTGCTTGACCTTGCGGCTGCCCTGCGTGTTGACGCGCTCCCCGATCATGGTGGGGCCGGGATTCTGGATCATGGGCGTGGCGCGCATGTTGCTGGAAGCCATCGGCTCGGTTTCGGGGGCGCGCTTCACGGGTTCGCGGCGTTTGGCTTTTCCGGCCAGCTCGTCTGCGTAAGTGTGACCGTGTACCTTTTCATACAGCTTGTTGATGTGTTCTGGCCGCGTGCCGCAGCAGCCCCCGACGACGCTCACGCCCCAGCGGGTAAATTCAGAGACCATCTCGCTGAAAGGGTCGGGTTCCATGGGGTAGACGGCTTCGCCATCCACATTGATCGGCAGGCCGGCGTTGGGGATCACCGAAATGGGCAGGGCGCTGTGTTCGATCAGATAGCGGATCGGCTCGCCCATATAGTCGGGGCCAGTGGAGCAGTTCATGCCGATTACGTCGATTGGCAAGGCTTCCAGCGTGGCTAGGGCGCTGGCGATATCGGTGCCGAACAACATGCGGCCTCTGGTATCCAGCGTGATTTGCGCTTGCAGGGGAATACGCACGCCGGAATCTTCAAAGTAGCGATTGATGCCCCAGATCGCAGCTTTGACCTCTAGAATGTCTTGTGAGGTTTCGATGAGCAGCACATCAGCGCCGCCTTCAACCAGGCCTACCGCCTGCCGGTAGAACACATCGGCCAGTTCGTCAAAGGTGACGTTACTGAGATCGGGATCGGTGCCGCTGGGCAGCTTGCCGGTTGGCCCCATGCTGCCGGCCACAAAACGGGGGATGCCGGTTTCGGCCTCAAAGCGATCTGCTACTTTACGCGCCAGCGATGCCGCCGCTTTGTTGATTTCGACGGTGCGATCTTGCAGGCCAAACTCGGCCAGTGTGATCGGGTTGCTGCGGAAGGTGTCGGTTTCAACCACTTCTGCGCCTGCTGCCATGAATGAGGCGTGAATTTCTTCGATCACGTCCGGGCGGGTGATGACTAGATAATCGTTCATGCCGTTATAGCGTTCGCCGCCAAAATCTTCGGCAGTGAGCTTGTAAAGCTGTATGTTTGTTCCCATCGCGCCGTCGAAAATTACGACATGATCATTGACGGCATCGAGATAACGGCGGTTGGTGTAGGTACGGTTTGCGTGTCTTTTAGTCATGGGGCATCCGGTTGGACTCTATTTGACGATGTTGATGACTGGTTTTGGATAGTTAGGTTTTTTTACAGCACGGAAATCACTTCCGTATACAGACGTATGCTGCCTGTCGATTCTTCTGAATTACCCTTCATTTGGGCGTAAATCCCCCGTATCAGTTGGGCGTGACTGCTGCTCACGCAGGGTTTTTGCCTTGTTTTGCAACTGATGGAAATAATCGGTTTCGGTAATTTGCCGTACTTCGCGCTCACGTTTGGCATGATCAATCTGAATTTCTAACCGCCGCACTTCTTGTTTCAACCGCTGCTCACGGTCATAAATTTCACGCGCCATTTTTGCAAAAACCCGCGCCGTTTGACCGATTTCATCGCTGCGTTCGGCCATTTTGCTAACTGCGGCGACATCGGCGGCGGCTGGCGTCCAATTTGCATCTTCGCTGATCTCGCGGGCGGTGCTGGCGATCTTCTCAACCGGCTTGATCACCATACGCCGCAGTAGAAAATTCATCAGCAGCAGCACCACGGCAAAGATGATGATCACTACGACCATGTTCAGCGCGACCCATGTTTGGGCGGCGCCGATGACTTCTGCGGCTGGAACATAGATGATCTGCGCGGCGATGACATCGCCTACCGTCCACCCGAAACCGTTATCGGCGCCATAAGTGGTGAGCAGGCTTTCCGGCGCGTTACCGGGCGAACTGTGACAGCTTAGGCAAGATTCGGAACTCACGCGCAGGGGGCGGGCGTTGTAGTAAACCTCTACGCCACCGCGCTGCGTGAAACCGGAAAGCAGGGGCTGCCCGGATTGTTCTCGAAACTGAGCTAGCAGGCCATATTCAAAATCATCAGCCAGATCGCGCAGATTAGTCGGGTTATCGGACGCTTCTTTGTAAAAGAACTCGGCGTATTCCGGATGAGTGCGTAACTGCTCAAACACCTCACGGGCGGAATAAGCCGGAACCGACGCGGAGACAAATTCCGGTGACGTGACCAGATCATCCTGTAAGAGCGGGTTGATCTGCGATGTGGTGTAGTGCCGCACCGAATTCATGGTTTCGATTAACGCAGACGCCCGCGCCGTCATTTCGCGTTCAGCGTGTTCCTGCATGAGCCGTGAAAAGGCGGCCCAACTGGCGAGAATGCCGCAAATGAACACCAGCGATAAGATCAGCGAGAATTTTGCTCCAAGCCGAAGTCGCATCTGCGTTTTTCCTCCCCACAACTGCTGCCGCGCAATATTCGTGATTCATATTGTACGGCAGTTCCCGCCAATCCCAGCCCAAGCCTATTCAAAATAAAAACACGCTCCCCGAAAATTCGAGAAGCGCGTTAGGCTGTTGCAAGGGATGCGCGAATCTCATCTTCCAGAAATCTGGCGGATTTGGCACCTTCCCGGCGCTCCGGGGGTTGCTGTGGGGTCAACGAGCCGTTCTCTCGCCCACTCGTGATGAGTTATGTGGTTATCAGGTCATTGTATCAAAGTGGAGAGCGTCGTCAAGCGGGGGCCTATTGGGGAGTGGGGACTTTCGAGGATATTGCCTGATGATACCTCACCCCCCGGCCCCCTCTCCGTGCACAACCTCACCCCCCGGCCATTGTGGAGAGGGGGGAAAGATGGGGCATCATACATGATGCCCCTACGGGCGGGTTTGAGGGCGGGAAATTCGGTTATGTTCAAGAAAATATTCAAAAAACGGACAACGCATGCGTTGTCCCTACGGATAGGTTAGAGGGGAGGCCACGCGGGGGCAGCAGGGGTGAGGTCAAGGTCATATCCTGCTCTTTCCCCACTCCCAATCACAAGGGGACTTTGCATTTTCCAAACCATGACGCACAATACAGCAACGACCATATTCTAGCATAATTGCCTCATGACCTCATCCACCTCTAAACGTATTGTTGTCAAAGTTGGCACCAGTGTACTGACCGGCGGCACTACCCATCTGAATCGCCAGCGCATGTTGGGGTTGGTGCAGCAAACTGCCGCGCTGCATGCTGCGGGTCATGAAGTGGTGTTGGTGAGCAGCGGCGCGGTGGCGGCAGGCCGAGAACGGTTGAATTTTCCCGATCTTTCGCCTGCGCTGCCGGTTAAGCAAATGCTGAGCGCGGTGGGGCAAGGCCACCTGATGCAGCGTTACAGCGAGCTATATGAGATTTTCGATCTGGTGGTGGCGCAGGTGCTGCTGACCCGTGAGGACATTGGCAACCGCACGCGCTTTTTGAATGCCCGCGATACGCTGCTGACGCTGATAGACCAGCGCATCATCCCGATCATCAACGAGAATGACACTATTGCCACCGAAGAAATTAGGGTGGGCGATAACGACAACCTTTCGGCGCTGGTGGCAACTTTAATTGAGGCCGATCTGCTGATCATGCTGACCGATCAGGCGGGGTTGTTCACGGCTGACCCGCGCAAACAGGCAGATGCAAAGCTGATTGAGCGCATTGAGACGATTGATGACTCCACGTTTGCGCTGGCGGGGGGCAGTACCACCGGCTTAGGCACGGGCGGCATGGTCACGAAATTACAGGCGGCGCGACTGGCGACACGCGGCGGGGTGACTACGATAGTTGCGGCTGGAAATATTGCTGATGGACTTGAACGGATTGCGCGGGGCGAGGCGGTTGGCACCCGTTTTGAAGCGGCAGCCCGGCATGTTGAACAGCGCAAGCGACACCTCTTAATTGAAAAGACGCGCGGCAAGATTTACGTGGATCAGGGGGCGGCGCGAAAACTGCTGAGCGGTGGCGCCAGCCTTTTGCCGGTGGGCGTGACTCGTATCGAAGATGATTTCAAACGGGGGATGACGGTGGCGGTGTTTGCGCCGGATGGACGCGAGATTGCACACGGTTTGTCGAGCTACGACAGCGATGATGCGCGGAAGCTGCTAGGCGCAAAATCAAGCGTGATTCAAGATATATTGGGCTATACTTACGGTGATGCGTTAATCCATCGTAATAATATGGTATTGTTGGGGTAACGATAGTTTCGGATAAGGTTACCCGTGGGGGATATGCCGAGTCACCTCCTACATTTCCCATTTAATACGAGAGATGGGTAAGCGAGAACGGTTTGAAGCACCGCCCCGAGATCGGAAAATTTTGAACGATGTTTGACTTGATAGCTGCCGGAAAGCAGGCGAAGCAAGCCGCCCGCGCACTGACAAAAGCAACCACTGAAGAGAAGAACCGCGCGGTGCTGGCGATTGCTGATGCGATTGAAGCCTGTACGGATACCATTCTAGAAGCGAATGACTGCGATTTGGCGGCGGCGCGTGAACGGGGATTGAGCGAAACGCTGATAAAAGATCGCTTCGATCTTACGCGGCGGATGCCGGGCATCATCGCGGATGTGCGCAAAGTAGCGGAACTGCGGGATCCTGTAGGGACGGTTATCAGCGAGACTACGCTGCCCAATGGGCTGCATGCTGCCAAACGGCGCACGCCGATCGGGGTGATCGGCATGATTTACGAGGCGCGGCCAAACGTGACGGTAGATTGCGCGGTGCTGGCCTTGAAAACGGGCAACGCCTCAATTTTGCGCGGCGGCAGCGAGGTGTTTCACAGCAATTTGGCGCTGGCGGGGGCAATACGCGGCGCGCTGCAAACGCTCAATTTGCCGAACGTGCCTTCGGATGCGGTGCAGTTTATTGAAAGCACAGATCGCGCTTATGTGGAGCAGATGCTGCGCCTGAACGCTTATATTGACATGATTATCCCACGCGGCGGGGCGTCATTACATCAGTTTTGCCGGGAACATGCCACGATTCCGGTGATCACCGGCGGGCTAGGCATCGTGCATATTTATGTGGACGACACCGCTAATTTGGATCAGGCGGTAGAGATCGTCTTCAACGCCAAGACACAGCGCCCCAGCGTGTGTAATGCCGCGGATACGCTGCTGGTGCATGAGGCGGTGGCGGCGGAATTTCTACCACGCGCGATTGAGCGATTGAACGCATCGGGGGTGACTTACCGCGCTGAACCGCGCGCGCTGGCGCTGGTGGGTGGGCTTTCTGGCGTGCAAGCTGCTGGCGAGAATGATTTTGACACCGAATGGATGGCGCTGATTCTGGGGCTGAAGGTGGTGGATGGGCTGGACGAGGCGATTGATCACATCAACGCGCACAGC
>DAOTUZ010000087.1:0-6979 GCA_034437295.1 Anaerolineae bacterium
CCATAAAATTTCAAGGAAATGTTCAGACTTGTTCAGCGTGATAGATTTAGGAGTGGGCTTCATAAGCGACGATACCTGCCATTTGCTGCCTGCTTCTTATAACTACTCCACTATAGCATGAGCATGGCTACCTGAACGCTTAAGCCCCCTGAAAGGAGGGGTGTTCGTTTGCATATAGCGACGGCTCTGCTAAAATGACTCCTTTGGCAGGCACATTATATGGTTCATGCTTGCTAGACACTGGAGACGCCTAATGCGTTTGCGTATTGTTGTAGTTGTAGGATTACTTGTGACGGTGCTTGCAGCATGTCAGGGGCCGCCGCCTACTGTGGTATATGTGATTACTTCCACCCCGAATACGACAGAAGAAACAATCGGTGATGTAACCTCTGAAGCGACGCTTGAAATGACTGAAGGCAGTGTTACGTCTGTATCTGCGCCAACGGCGATGGAAGTAACCTTAGATGCGGTTGCATCGGTGCCGGCCAGCAGCGCCCTTACTCCAACAGCGCTCCCTTCAGGTTTCCCGACGCCAATTGCTGTCCCTATCCAGTACGCCGAGCAGTTGTTTGAGAACGGCCGTATGTTCTGGTTGCAGCCTATCGGCCAGATCTGGGTGTTAATCGTCACCGGAGAAGGTCGCGGAACTTGGTCTACTTATGAAGATACCTTCGTTGAAGGTGAGGCCGAATCTGATCCGTCCTTAGTGCCCCCGGCAGATAATTTGCAGCAGCCCGTGCGTGGCTTTGGGAAATTGTGGCGTACGAACGAAGAAGTTCAAAATGCGCTGGGTTGGGCTGTAAATCCCGAGTTTGGCTATGTGGAAAGTTATGAGTATCATGCTGGTGGAAATGTGGATGCCAGCGGCGGTTTTACGCCAGAGCCGGGCTATCACATCATTTACAGCCTATACGGTGAGCGCTTCCGCCTGAATGAAGCTGACGGCACGTGGGTGCTGGGGGGCTAACGCTTTGAGCGATTCGCTTCGGCGGTGGTCACTTACTGCCGCCGATCCCTTTAGTGGCGTAATTGCCGCTGATGCGCGTATCTCAAAAACAGATTATCACAACGATCAAATTTGGGAACTGCGACTAGGACAGGCCGATTCCACCGCGATTTCGCTGAATACCCGCTTTGGCGGGCGTATCGGCCTTGTCAGCGTCGCCCCACTTTGGACGCATGAGGGGCGCAGCATTTATGCGGCTTCGGGATATGTAAAGCCTCCCGTGATCACGCGGTTTGCGCCGGGTCTTATTCGCACTGAAGCGCAGTTGCTCCCTTTCATTTCCTCAATTTCTGAATTTTTAATAGTTGACAGCCACACCGTTGTTGGCCGCTTTTTGCTGGCAAACTATGGGTACGCCCCTGTAGAGCTTCGGCTTGATTTAGTGGTTTTTGCCGCGAATGAAGGGGCGGAGCTTACACCCAAGCGGTTAACTCCACCCAATTATCCACTCGCGTTAGGGATTCCAATGGACGGCCTTCAGCCGGCTGTTGTCATGGAAGGCGCACAGTTAGATGATTACGGCGCCCGTAACTTGACCTGTAAAATTACGGTGCTCCCGAGCGATAAAACGGCGGTACAGTGGAGCTGTGCTGGCTATACCCACTATCGAGAATCTATTGCCGCAGCCTCCCAGGCGGTGCGTACCAATATCGTGACGCAGGTGAAGCGTTCGTTGCAAATCGCGCCAGAAATACCCATCATAGAAACTGGCGATACCGCAGTTGATTCCGCGATTTCCACCAGCTATCAGCAGACAATTCAAGCGTTTCTGAATCCAACCTCATCGCTGCCGCACCCCTCGTTTGTCTCAACGCGGCAGCCAGAGTGCGGCGCCGATAGTGTGCGAAGTTGGAGCGGCCAAAACCCCACGCATGCCTATCTGGTTGCGTTGGCGACTGCCCCGGTCAATCCGGCCTTGGCACAGGGAATACTGCTCAATTACCTTGCCGTACAGCGTGCGGATGGGTGGATTGACTGGAAGCCCGGCCTTGAAGGGCAGCGGCAGGGGATGTTATGTCTGCCAATACTTGCGAGATTAGCTTGGAAAATTTTTGAATACACCGAAGATCGCGTATTCCTTGAGCAGGCTTACCGGCCGCTGCTGAAGTTTTTTGAACGCTGGTTGCAGCCCGATCTCGATGCTGACGGCGACGGCGTCCCAGAATGGCAGTCAGAAGTTCAGACTGGCTATCCCTTCTCGGCAGCTTTTGCCGTGGGCAGAAGTTGGGGGCAAAATGCGGATATTCGCGCTATCGAATCGCCAGATTTGATAGCCTATCTGCTCTCGGAAGCAGCTAGCTTGCGGCAGATGGCGCGTTTCCTGAACGATAGTGATGGCGAAAATCGCTGTCAGCAGCATATCGCCCGCTTGATCGGCCTTTTGGAAACTTTTTGGCAGGATGGCCGTTATCATTATCGTGACCGCGATCTTGATATGTCGCTTCCGGGAAACATTGTTTTAGAGGATGTGCGCGGGGGTGAAGATTTATCCATAGGACTTGAAATCAAACCCGCCAACCGGCTGATTGTAAGCATCCATGGCGGGGCAGAGCGCCGGCCGAAATTTAATTTGCGTATATCCGGCAGAGATGCACAGGGTAATCCGATTCAGGAAACCGCAGACTCGAAGGCTTTTACCTGGACGCACAGCCGGGGCGTGTATACCTCGCATTATGTTTGGAGTCGTTTAGATACCATCGCCACGCAGGGGCTAACCGCAGGTTTTAAGGCGCGTCTTGCCACGATGGATACCACAGCTTATGACATCAGTGCGCTAATCCCCTTCTCGATGCCTGATCTCCAGATCGAACGTACTGCTGATCTGGCGCGTGCAATTCAAGCGGATTTTATGCGCGCTAATGGCGTCACTATGGCCGCAAAAACCGAGCCGCTGTTCGACCCCGCAAATGCGCATGGCCCCGGTGGCATCTGGTTGTTCTGGAATACACTGATTGGCGAGGCGCTTATTGATACAGGTATGACCGCCGAAGCGTCTGAACTTTTGCAGCGATTGTTGAAAGTGCAAACAGAAACCTTACGCGCAGAAAAGCACTTTTTTGAGTTTTATCATACTGATCAGCCGCGTGGGTTGGGTGAGCGGGGTAGTATCGCCGGGTTGATTCCCCTACATTTATTACTGCGGGTATTTGGCGTTCGCATAATTTCGCCGTCGGTGGTCATCGCAGGCGGCGCATTTTATTGGCCGTCCCCAATCGAAATAACCCATCACAATGTCTTTGTAGAGCGCAATCAGCAGGGGACGCAGATTAACTTTCCTTCGGGGTATGTCCACCGCCTTCCGCCCGATGCTCCTTTAACCCGCATAACCGATCCGCGGGCAAAGAGCGCCACCTTATGATCGAATCTGAAAATAGAATCAGCCTTGAAACACTCGATCAACATCGGGATCGATTTATAGACTCCTTTACGCATGCGCTGCGGAATCAAATTGCGGCCATTGGCGGCTATGCCGATCTCATTGGGGGAAGCGGCAGCCTGAATGAAGATCAGCAGTTATTCCTGAAACGGGTTCAGTCTGGCGCTGAACGCCTCAATCATATGCTGCCATCGCTAATCGATCTGGCATGGCTGGAAGCGGAAATCCCTTTCCCAAAGCAGCATCTGGCGCTGGATCAAATCGTGACGAGCGCCGCTGCGAATTTAGAAATACAAGCTGGCTTGAAGGGAATTCGCATCACCCACTCCATCGCTGAGCCACCACCACTTATCGCCGGTGATGCAATGCGATTAAAACAGGCGTTAATCGAAGTTATTCGTAATGCCCTCTGCTATTCACCATCGGGTAATAGTGTCACCATCAAACTTTGGCATGATGAAAAAGCGATCTACTGTTCGATAGCAGATCAGGGCATCGGCATCAGCGCGATGGATCAGGAACTTGTTTTTGATCGCTTGTTTCGATCTTCAGATCCGCGCGTACGCAGCATAGAGGGCAGCGGGCTGGGGTTAACACTCGCAAATCGTATCGTTCGCGCACATAACGGCGAATTGAAAGTCGCTAGTCAATTGAATCAGGGCAGTATTTTCACTATCAGTCTGCCGTTAAATTATGACTCACTTAACCGCTGAACGAATCTTCATCACCGGTGCGACTGGCTTTTTGGGCGGCTATCTCGCCCCGCGCCTGATCGCTGAAGGCGCGCGCGTGATGGCCTTAGCCCGCTCAGAAGCGAAAGCCGCGAAGCTGAAGGAGCAGGGCGTCGAAATCACACTTGGCGATCTGCTTGATCTCGACTCGCTGCGTCGCGGGATGCGCGATTGCCAGATCGTGATCCATATGGCTGCGGCGCTCGACGGCAGTTACGAAGAAATGTATCCCGCCACCGTGACTGGCACGCAGAATGTGATGATTGCCGCCGCTGATGCTGGCGTTCGCCGGGTAGTGCATGTCAGTTCAATCGCCGTTTACGGGCTGCTGGCGCGCAGTCTTTACGCGGAAGATACGGCCCTTGCGCGTGCTGAATATCCTTATGTCACCACTAAGCAGTTGGCCGAAGAAAAAGTGCAGCAAATTGGGGTGGATCGTCGGCTGGAGTGGGCGATTATCCGCCCCGGCATGATCTATGGGCCGCGCGCCGGGCTGTGGACAAAAGGACTGTTCCAATTGGCATCGTTACGCCCTACACCGTTTATTGGAAATGGTTCCGGGAATGCCGCGCCCATTTATGTGGACGATGTGGTTGAAATGTTGGTGCGTGCTGCCACCAGTGATCGCGCTGTTAACCAGATTTTTAACTGCGTCATGGATCCATCTCCCACATGGCGTGAATTTATCGGCGCATATCAGCGGTTGATGCATCATTCCAGATGGTTAAGTATTCCTATCACCCCTGTCTATGCGGCTGCCGCTGTGATCATGCTGTTGGCGCCTCGCAAAACCGTGCTGCGCGATCTTCCCGATGGCTTGAATTGGCTCACGCATAAAAAACGGTACCCAATGGATAAATCTCGCCTGTTGCTCGGCTGGGAACCGCAAGTTTCTCTCGATGAAGGCATCGCCCGCTGTGGTCAATGGCTGCGAACAACCTGACCGCCCCCTGTAATAGCCGAGTGAAGCACACCCGCAGGGCAAGCCCTGGAGCGTCCGCCAGTTCGTCTAATAGGCATCTCTATGAATGACTGGCTCAGTATCTTTCTAATCACACTCATTGGTTTCGGAATGGCCGCGCTGCTTTACTGGCTGCTTATTGAAACCGAAGGTGTTTTTCTTGGGCAGCGCGCGGTGACATGGTTATATAACCGCTACGCCCGGCGTTATGATGAGATCAAGCGTTTTGTGCCACAGTTGGAAATTCAACATTTATCGCAGCCCTTGATGCAGGAAATTGCCCCGAATCGCTCGCCTAAAGTTCTCGATGTAGCCTCCGGAACCGGGCGAATGCCCCTCGCGCTGCTGCGCCTAGCCGGATTTTCCGGCCATGTGATCGGCATTGATCTCAGCCTGAAAATGTTGGCGATTGCGGTTGCCAAAACCGATTCCCCGCGTGTCAGCTTTATCTGCGCCCCTGCTGAACGGTTGCCATTCCCCGATCAAACTTTTGATGTGGTAACTTGTCTAGAGGCGTTGGAGTTTATGGAAAATTCGCGCGCTGCACTCTGCGAAATGGCGCGGGTCTTAAAACCCGATGGTGTGCTGCTGGCGACCAACCGCCTGACCGGGAAATGGATGTTTGGCCGGCATTGGTCAGCCGGACAAATGCAAGAAGTACTTGAAACTGCCGGGTTCATTCAGATTCAATTTGAACGTTGGCAGGTAGATTATGACAAAGTGTGGGCGAAAAAAGCGCCAAGCGGGGAGCAAGCATAAGGCCTAGCTGCGCCCATGCAGACCTGTTTAGCCAATTACTTTGCGACTTGCGCGACCTGTTTCCCACCCCTAGAATCTGCCATCAATGAGCATAGCGGTGGTGAATCTGGCATCTTAACCAACCGTATGAGGAGATACTCTGTGATTGTTGTCACCCATGAAATGAGCCGGCTAGTCCGCGAAGCGCTGCAAGCGGCGCAAACCGCCGGAAAAATACCTGAATTTGAACTTGATGGAGTAGAAGCCCGCCCCGGCAAACGGGCTGAACAGGGTGATTATAGCATCGCCTTAATGTCATTTGCCCGCCCTGCGCGCATGTCCCCATTACAGCTTGCGCAGATAGCGGTGGAATATTTGCCCGAAGCCGGGTTTGTGAGCCGGGCAGAAGCGGCTGCGCCGGGATATGTCAATCTATTTTTAAGCGAATCTTGGCTGCGCGCTCAAGTAGAAACCATCTATGCTGAGGGAGATGATCTCTATCGTCTACAGTTGGGTAATGGTAAACGCGCACAGGTCGAGTTTGTGAGCGCTAATCCCACCGCGCCACTTCATATTGGCCGCAGTCGGGGTGCTATCGTCGGCGACACGATGGCCCGCCTGCTGGAAGCTGCTGGCTATGATGTTCAGCGTGAATATTATTTTAACAACGCTGGCGCGCAGATGCGTAACCTCGGTAACAGCTTGCGCGTTCGCTATCTGGAAGCATTAGGGCAAACCGTTGAACTGACCGATTCCGAGCGCGAGATTTTCTATCAGGGGGAATATCTACGTGACTTTGCTCGTGAATTGGTCTTAGAAAAGGGCGACGCTTGGCAGAATGAAGATTATCAAATCTTCAAAGCCTACGCTGAACAAAAAATGTTCGAGATGATCAAGGCGACTTTAGATCGCGTGGATATTCACCATGACGTCTTCTTCAACGAGAATTCCCTCTATGAAAGCGGCGCAATCTGGAAAGTGCTGGATGAGTTAGATCGGCGCGGTTACGTTTATAAAGCTGCAAAATCAGCAGTTTCAGACGAATCGGATAACGACGATGGCGCTGAGGGCAAGGGGGACGCGACGTGGTTCCGCAGCTCAATTTTTGGCGATGGTAAAGATCGCGTACTGGTCAAAAGCAGTGGAGAACCTACCTATACGCTTCC
>DAOTUZ010000088.1:0-11274 GCA_034437295.1 Anaerolineae bacterium
ATACGACGGCGCTTGGATCGTATAACGACGCTTATGCTTATAAGCTGATGGGCTTTTTACGGCGAACGAATATCAATTTCATCCCCAACCCACTGATCAATATCACGCTGCAAGGGCGCATGGATACCTACCCGAAACGGCGCGGACTGACGCGGATCAAGGAATTGTGGCAAAACGGCGTGAACGTGAGCTTAGGGCAAGACTGCATCTATGACCCATGGTATATCTTCGGCACAGGCAGCATGATCGGCGTGGCTTATATGGCGGTACACGTCGCGCAGATGACCGGCTTGCAGGAAATAGATGCTTGCTTCGACATGATCGGCAAAAATGGGGCGAAATCGCTGCATCTTCAGGATTACGGCATCGCCGTGGGCAATCCGGCGAATTTGGTGGTGATGGGCGTAGAGACGCCGTTTGAGGCGCTGCGTTATCAGGCGATTCCGACAGCCGTCATTTCGCAGGGAAAAATCATCGCGCGCAATCAGCCGGCAAAGATGCAGTTTGAGGGGTAGCAGGCAAGGCTTGTCTTATCTCTGCGGTGGCGCGCAGCGAGAGATCAGTTTGACCATGAGCCGAAGCCACTTTGTGGGGGATTTTCATCAGGGGGCGTTGGCGGCGCAGCAGCAGGATTACTGGCGGCGCCGATCATGGGTGGCGCACTTTCAGCGCCGGGTTTGGTACTGCCGTTCTGCTTCGCCCTGAAGGCGGCAGGATCGCCGGGGGTGATGGCCTTGCGCGTGCTGTCTAACTCACGCTGCACATCTTTGACCGGCTCTATAATTGGGTTGGCCGCGCCGGAAACATATTTACTGATGGAAGCATTGAGCGACTGCTTGGTAGGAATCTCTCTAGGAACTTCAATGTCTACGCCGCTTTCATGAAGCTCATGCTCAAGCTGCTGCGCAGTTTGCGCCCACATATTACGGGCGACAGCGACCCATTTGCCCAGTGTGTAAGACCATTGCAGCATCCGCTTTGGGCCTGCAAAGATCAACATAATTAACAGGATGGCGACGATTTCCCAGCCGCCGATGCCTAGAAATTCCATCACAACCTCAAACGCTTACAGCGTTACATCTCGTTTTCTGAAACTGACGCTAGTTTATCAAATAGTCGCTGGAAAGGGATCAGGCGGCTCAAAAACTTAGAGTGCGCCATGTTGAAAATGGTACAATATGCGGCTAGCGTTGGGAATCCGTTCATCGGTCAAGATTTGCTGCGTGATACAATGAAACTCGATTTATTTGGTGTGCAAACTGACGCGCAGCCTTTTGCTGAAGCGATAGATCAACTGGTTGAATGGTCGGTTGAGGCACAGGCGCGGCGTTATGTCTGTACCAGCCCAGTATATACGCTGATGATGTGCTATGAGAAACCGCCAGTGATGGCGGCGGTCAACGGCGCGGATATGGTCACAGCGGATGGCGTGCCGGTGGTGTGGTTGCAGCGCAAGCGTGGGGCATCTGCGGCAGAGCGGGTTTACGGGCCAGATGTGATGCAAGCGTTATGCGAACGGACGGCCAATACACCTGTGCGGCATTACTTCTGGGGCGGGGGAAATGGCGTGGCAGCGGCATTAGCGGCGCAGATGCAAGCGCAAATTCCGGGCTTGCAGGTGGTCGGAAGTTACTCGCCGCCAATTGCCCCGCTAGGCAGCGAGCCAGATACCAGCGCGATCAGCCGGCTAAATGACAGTGGCGCAGATGTGATCTGGGTGGGATTGGGTTCGCCCAAGCAAGATTTATGGATGGCGCAGCACCGGCCATACTTAAACGCGCCGCTGCTGATCGGCGTGGGGGCGGCCTTTGATATGCTGGCTGGCGTGAAGAAACAGGCGCCGCGCTGGATGCAGCGCACGGGGCTAGAATGGCTGTTCAGGCTACTTCAAGAACCGGGGCGGTTGGGCAAGCGTTATCTTATTTACAACCCTAAATTTTTATGGCTGACGTTCAGAACTTACGGGTGGTAATACACCAACATGCTTCGTTATAACCCACGCTATCAACTATTTCTCGCTGGCTCTGATGCGGCACTGGTGATTCTGGCGCTGCTGCTTTCGGTTGTGCTGCGTATGACGATCAATCTGGGTATGGAGGCGGATCCGGAAATTTTCACTCCGCCGCTGGTTTTGTATCTTGTTACCCCGTTGATCTGGTTGTTCGCGTTTGGCACCTCTGGCGCATACAGCGCCAACAGCAAAATGCCGTTCGTGCAAACGCTGCGGCGGGTGACCAGCGGGCATATTTTAGCCTCACTCATCTTTCTCGGCGCGCTGTACTTGATCTACCGCGATTTTTCGCGCCTGCAAGCATTCTATTTCACCGGCTTAAGCTATCTACTCATTATTATTCATCGGGCTGTGCTGCTGGCTTTCAACCGGCGGCTGGCGGGGGCGATCAATACGCCGCGACGGGTGATCGTCGTTGGCACCGACGCGCACGCCCTTGAAGTGGGGGCGGCGGTAGAGGCGGGCGCATCTTTCGGCGCGTATTTAGCAGGTTATATCGCGCATCAAGGACAACCTGAACTTACGGATATCAAGATTCTAGGCCGCGTAGATGAGATTCACGAGATCGTAAAATCAACCCGCGCCGATGAAGTGATCGTCGCGCTGGAATGGTTTGATGAAGCGGCATCGCGGCTGATCACACGCATCATGAAGCTGCTGGAAAACAGCGCGGTGAATATCCGGATTTCACCGGATTACTCGGAACTGGCCTATTTCCATGCGCGGCCAGAAGATTTTAACGGGGTGACGCTGGTCGGCTTACGGGAAACGGTGATGACCCCTACGCAGCGGGTGATCAAACGGCTGAGCGATATTCTGCTTTCAAGCGTATTTTTGCTGATCACTTCGCCTTTAATGCTGGGAATCGCCATCGGCATTAAGCTGGACAGCCCCGGCCCGGCCATTTACCGGCAGTCGCGCATCGGGCAGCATGGGCGGCGCTTCGTGATCTATAAATTTCGCACCATGAAATTGGATGCAGATCAAATAACCGATCCCGATCAAATACGGGAACTGCTTGACAAAAAGAGAGGCGATCCCCGCGTGACCCGCTTCGGGTATTACCTACGGCGCACCAGCCTTGACGAACTGCCGCAGTTCTTCAACGTTTTGAAGGGCGATATGAGCATTGTTGGGCCGCGTCCAGAGGTGACATGGTTGGCTGAGTCTTACGAATGGTGGCAGCGCAAGCGTTTTGAAGTGCCTCAAGGCATTACGGGTTGGTGGCAAGTGACCGGGCGCAGCGATAAGCCGATGCGGTTGAACATTGACGACGATCTGTATTACGTGCGTAACTATTCGCTGTGGCTGGATGCGCAAATCATTTTGCGGACGATCATCGTGGTGCTGACCGGCAGGGGCGCGTACTAGTGTCAAGCTCTGTAAAGCGTGACCAGCGGCCAATATGGCGCAAGCCGGTCATGTGGTTAGCGGCCATCCTCATCCTACAATTGATTCTAGGGGCAGCGCGCATCGCAGCAGTTCCGCTGTGGACGGATCACGAAGCTGATTTCTACAACGTGGTGCATTTCACGGTGCAGAACCGGCGGCTTCCGACGATTGAAGATTATCCGGCAGGCGACGCAGACATCAAACAGGCGACACAGCCGCCGCTGCATTTTCTCTTGATGACGCCAGTCATGGCGCTGTTCTATCAGGATGAACAAGTGCCATCGGGCGTACAGCCGCCTACGCTGTGTTTCGGCACGGAAACCTTCAATCGCACACAAATTGCCTATCCGCATACCACCAGTTATGAAGGCTGGCCGCAAGGCGCGGCGCTGGCAGGCTACGCGCTGCGCGTCGTCAGCCTGATCTGCGGCCTGCTGACGACGCTTTTTGTATACGCTGCTGGCCGGATATTGGCGCCGAAATACGCGGCGATTGCGCTGGGGGGCGCGGCGATGATCGCCTTTGAGCCGTCGATCATGGTGCTGAATACCGCCATCAGCAATGATGCTTCGGTGATGGCGGTGGCGGCGGTCAATTTGCTATTCGCCCTACTGTTGATCCAAACGCGGCGCTGGCGTTATGCCGTTGGAATGCTGATCTTCGCGGTATTGGCGATTCTGACGCGCCTGCCGGGTTGGGCGGTGGCCGGATTCAGCGGGCTGGCGCTGGCCTTCGCCTTGATTCGGGCGGTGGTTGAGAACTACCGGCGCAAGGGGATGCGCGTGCTGCTGCTGCCTGCCGCTGCGCTGATCATCGGCGTGGTTGGGCTGGCGGCAATTCTGGCGTTCAATTACAGCCGCAGCGGATCGTTTTTCGGGCGCTATGCTGGGCAGGAAAGCCAAGTGCTGCGCCTGTTTGAACAGCCCACCATGACGGCACAAATCGCGTTAGACGTGCTGCGAGTCAGCGTGAACGAATTTGGTAACCCGCTTAGCCAGATTGCCTCATCGCGCTTCGTGGCGCTGCAAGCGGCTGTGCTGCTGCTTGGGCTGGCGAGCGCGGCGCTGCTGGTCTTATATGGCGCGGCGCAGGCTTTCCGCAGGCGTCAAATTCCGCTGGCCGGCGGCGCATTGGCGCTGTGGGCGGCGGCATTGTGCGGAATCGGGCTGGTGATCGTGCGGAACGTGATCACGGTTGAGGCGTGGGGCGGCGTGACGGATTACAATTCTGCCGCGATCTATGCGCCCATACGCTATTATGCGCCGGCGCTGCCCCCGTTGGCGCTGCTCGTCGCAATAGGATTCTGGTCGTTGGGGCGCGCCGCGCTCACGCTGGCATCACGCTGGATGCCGCCTAAAACACAGGCGAAATTGAGCGATGCAGCAGCGATCATTCCGGCGGCTTTGGGGGCGGCATTCCTGATCATCTCCAGCCTGACAATCGCCCATGCGCTGGCAGAGCGTCCCGCCATTCCAGCCTTGACGCCCGAACAATACGCGGCGCTGACAGAGATTACGCCCGTTAATGCGCCAGAAACGCGCGAATTCCCCCAAATTATCGGCTATCGCCAGCAGGTGGATGGAGATGGGCTGCTGCAAGTGACGGTATATGCCGCCGCGCCCGCAGAGGGGGAATGGAACTCGGCGCTCACGCTGTCTTTGGGCGCGGATACATGCAGCTTTTTGCCGGCACGCGGCTTTTCAAGCACGCAGGTTTGGCAGCAGGGCATGATTTATGCGCTGAACACCCGCCTTGCGAACTGCTCAAATCCTGAAGATCAGCCGCTCATGCTGGCGGCATTATGGCGCGGGGCGAGCCTTGACGGGGTTTATCGCGCGGAATCGCCGCCCGTGACGTTAGGCACAGTGGAGGCGCTGCCTCATGGCGCGAACTGCCCCGCTAATCTCGGCGTGATCGCGGGGGGGTATCAGATTGTGCGCCTCAATACGCCAGAGACGGCGGCACGCGGAGAGAATTACCAACCGTCGCTGAACTGGATCGTGCTGCATCCACAGTCAAATGCCTATGGGCGGCGCATCATTTTACAGCATGCCGAAAGCGGGGCGATCTACACCTGCAATTTTATGGATCGCACTTTCAGCCAGTGGGTAGAGGGCGAATATGTCCATTTTGATCGCTGCCCGTTCACTCTGCCACAGGATGCGCCTACCGGCATTTATCAAATTCTGGTCATTGGGCTGGATGCGAATGGCGAGCCGCTGCCCGCCGTAGATGGAGCAGGAATCCCCTTCCCCAATGCGGCGATCCCTGTGGGACAAGTGGAGATCACTTAAGCGGCACGAAGCTGCACCCTTCCAACATCAGCGCGGAGGCACAATTTGGCTCTACGACGATATTTCATCCTTGGGTTACTGTTCATTTCACTGGCAAGCACGGCGGCAGCGCAATCTGGAGGCGCGAGAAACTGCCCGTTAGCGCCGGCAACGAGACTGCATGTGGGCATGACCGCCGTCGTTTCGCCGCTGATCGGGCAGGTGAATTTACGGGCGCTACCCGCTGTTTCTACCGGCATCGAAACGCCGTTGTATCAGGGGAACCGCTTGACGGTGCTGGCCGGGCCAAGCTGCAACCGGCATTTTCAGTGGTGGCGGGTGGAAACTGTGAATGGCCGCCGCGGTTGGGCGGCGGAGGGTACTTGGGAGAACTACTATCTGATACCGGCACGCGAATTTGAGGCTTATCCGGCTTATTCGATTGCGAATCCGGCTGAATATTCATGTCCGCAGCATCGCCCGGCGGTGAGGCGCTGCGTTGATCCGTAGGGTGCAGTTTTAGGCAATATTTCCGGTTACGGCTAAAATCGCCCTCATTCATGCTTCCATTTATAGGTACAGCTATGCCGATTCAACTTGATGGTTTTCGCCACCACATGCCGATACAGGTACGTTGGGGCGATATGGACGCGCTCAATCATGTGAATAATGCCGCTTATTTGAGCTATCTAGAACATGCCCGCATCAACTATTTTACAGACATGGCTTTGTGGGGCGGAACCTCAACCGAGCTAGGGTTGATCATGGCGCGGGTGGTGATGGACTTCAAGCTGCCGCTGCATGCAGGCGAAGACGCGCACGTATTTACGCGCTGTATACGGTTGGGCAATCGCAGTTTCGAGACTGAGCAGGTGCTGATTCGAGCGAATGCCGATGGTTCGCAGGAACGGGTAGCGGCGGCGACGATCACAATTGTGGTCTACGACTACAACGCCAACCACAGCGCGCCAATACCAGAACGCTGGCGTGAGGGCATCATGGCCTACGAGCCGCAGAAACCGCAAACGTAGATTGTTTGGGGAAACTGACGCGGAAATTGAAAACTGTATAGCCCGAATTTTTCGGGATTGTTGCGATGATCCGGCTATTCCCCTATACTGAATCTTGACAAATCCTATACAAAATTAACTATTTTAAGGGGGGTACATGCGATCTCGATCGGTCATGTTTCTTTTGTTGGCGCTTCTGGCAGCTTTGCTGAGCAGTTTCAGCGCGGCAGCGCAGTTTGGTGGAAGCATTTCCTATGGCACTAGCCTGATCGGATCGCTCAGTCCAGATGTCTCTAGCGCAGTGTATACCTTTGAGGGAAACACCGGCGATCTCGTCAATATACGGGCATTCGGGGTTGGCGGCGCGCTGAACCCTTCACTTTCGCTGCTCGATCCGAATAATGCGCCGATCACCACCAGCGTTAGCGATCTGTACACGCTGCAAACTTCAGATGCGGCGCTGTCATACTTTCTGCCAAGTGATGGCACCTACCGCCTGATTGTAACGGCTGAGGGCGGCACTTCGGGCGATTATTTGTTGCAAGTGCGGGGACGGACAGCTTCGGCAGTTCCGGACATGCCGCACAACACTTCTAACAGCGTGAGAGTACCCCGCGACGGCACGCCGCAGTTGGTGAATTTTGAAGTTGGTCAAGACTGCCAGACGACGCTGACCATCACCAGCTTAACGGAGGGCGTGCCGTTCACTTTTCCTTACCTGATTCGCGTGCGTGATGAAAATGGCTTTCTTGTGGGACAGGCACGCGGCGGGCGGCAGGTTGAAAATCGGATCAGCTTTTTCCCTGACAGCGGTATCTATCAGCTTGAATTTTCAGCGATAACCAGTGAAGCTTTAAGCGATGGCGAACTGGTGCTTTCGTCCACCTGCTTTGAGCAGCAGCCCACCTGTGATGTACCGGTGTTGGCGCCCTCAATTCCGCCTACGCCTACACCTACGCCAACCCCGGCCAGCGGCCAACTGGCGCTGATTCAGCAGGGCGGCAGTTTGGAGTATTATCAGGCCGCCACCAATGTAATCGGTGAGGGGGCGCCGCAAGTGTTGTACACTTTCAACGGCACACAGGGCGATCTGGTCAATGTGCAGGTGATCGGGTTGAGTTTGGACTTTGACCCGCAGGCTGTGCTGGTTTCACCTTCAGGGCGAATTGTTGGTACCAGTCAGGATGATCTGTTCAGCTTTAACGAGACCGATGCGGCTATCTCGGCATTTTTGCAGGAAACCGGCATTTATAACGTGCTGATCAGCGGTGAAAACAGTACCGGCGGCGCGTTCGTGGTGCGGGTGATAGGCCGCCCGCCAGTTGCCGCCCGTGAATTGGGATTCGGCCAGCAGATCACCTTTGAAGCGCCGCCGCTTGATGCTTCCCCCGCGCTGCCAAACCCGCCGCAGTATTTCACCTTTGAGGCCAATTCAGAATGCCCAACCACACTGGTATTTAGCAATCAGAGCGGCGGCGATCCGTATACCTTCCCGTTTGTGTTCACGGTGCGCGATGAGACCGGCACTATTGTGACGCAGATGATCGGCGGCAGGCAGACTGAAGATCGTGTGATCGTTGCCCCGCAAAGTGGGCGTTTTGAGGTTGAGATTTTGGCAGCGCGGCCGGATGCGCGCGGCCAATTGGACTATCGCACTACCTGTGCTGGCGAGGCCTTATTGTGCGAAACGTTCACTGAAATTCCCGTTGCGCCGCTGCCAACCGCGGTGCCGCTGACCCCTTCGCTGACGCCGACAAACACGGCAACCCCACGTATTCGGATTACGTGGACATTCACGCCAAATGTTACGGATACCGCGACCCCACCGCCGCCAACGTGGACGCCGTGGCCGCCCACAAATCAGCCGGTTTATCCGACCTATACACCGACACTGACACCTAGTGTAACGCCGACGGAAACGCCAGTGCCGATTTGTCAGACCAGCGGCGAGATAATCCCGATTGTGTGTGAGCCGGGCGAAGAATCCGACTGCGACTGCTCAGACTGCCGGGGGAACCCGACGTGGGAAATGCTGTGTAATCCAACGCCCGATCATGTTTGTGGGGATGGGGTTTGTGATACTGATGAAAGCTATTTCACCTGCCCGGCTGATTGCCCCGGCTGATTGAACTGTGTTAGGATGCAGCCCTAACAACCTCATTGAACGGAAAGGAAGCAGGTTTTTTGCGTCAAAACAACTTGCTTCCTGCCGTTTTTAATACTCAGCTTATCTATCTCCGCCAGAAACTTTCGCTCAGATATTTATAGGCACTGTCTGGAAAGATGGTAACGATCACCGCCGGGCGATGCTCATCGGCAATCTGCCCGGCAATCTGAAGCGCGCCGGTCATGGCCGCTGCCGCGCTGATGCCTACCAGATAGCCTTCTTCGCGTGCTAACCGACGCGCCATCGTATAAGTGGCTTCGGTTTCTGCTGTGATCTGATGATCAGGAAAGAACTGGTCGTAAATGCCCGGCTGAATTGCAGTTTCCATATGTTTCAGACCTTCCAACCCGTGAAACGGCGAGTCCGGCTGAAGCGCGATAACCTCCACTTGCGGGTTGTAGGCTTTCAGTCGGCGGCCAACACCCATGAGCGTGCCGCTGGTGCCTAGCCCGGCGACGAAATGCGTGACTGAGCCACCGGTTTGCTGCCAGATTTCGACGCCAGTCGTTTGATAATGTGCGCGCCAGTTGGCCGGATTGTTGTACTGATCAGCGTAAAAATAGCGATCTGGCTCGGATTCCGCTAATGCGCGGGCGGCATGAATAGCCCCATCCGAACCTTCTAACGGGTCGGTCAAAATCAGCTCTGCGCCGTATGCCTGCAAAATGGCAATGCGTTCGGGGCTGGCATTGGCCGGAATGAACAGTTTGACCGCGTATCCCTTTGCTGCGCCAAGCATGGCATAGGCAATGCCCGTATTACCGCTGGTGCTGTCAAGCAGGGTTTTGCCAGCGCGCAAATTCCCGCTAGCTTCGGCGCTGCGGATGATTGCGGCGGCGGCACGGTCTTTTACACTGCCGCCGGGATTCGCCCATTCGGCCTTCGCTAGTACAATAATATTTTCGGGAAGATGCGCTGTGATCTTACGGAAGCGCAGCAGCGGCGTATTTCCAATTAAACTTTCAAGCGCCGTACCTTCAACTTGCGGGGGAGCTGTCATCGTTGCCAGCATGATAAGTTGTATTCACCCTCTCTCTCAAAAATAAAACGCGACCAGAAAAACAAAACGCCCTCGGAAAACGGGGCGTTCTGCTGTTTGGTCGCGTTCAATTTGCAGCTATTAAATAGGAACGCCTAAGCCATCTCCAGCGGGAGAACCCCGATAGACAGATGACAACAACAGGCGGAGGTGTTCAAGTGTGACCCATTCATAGCCGAAGGGTACGCGATCTTTGATGCCTTGTCAATGTTTGCGCGCCAGGGGGGTGGGGAAAGATAAGGGCGTAATCAACCTCACCCTCAATTGAGTTCGGGGAAACGGCGGGCCATTAGACCATGGTGAGCGCGTTAATTACGGTGGGCGCATAGTGATCGAGAATTTTGCGCAGGCGCCGCTTGGCTTCGGCGGCATCGCCCTTTTGCAACTCATCAAGCAGGGCTTCATTCTCTCCAACGTACTCATTAAATTCAGCCATGCTGCCGGGCAAACGTGCCTGACGGACTGCCTCAAGCAGGCGGGATTGGTTAATTAACCAGATGAGTACCTGACTGGTCAGCGGCATATTCGCCACATGCGCCAGTTCAGCATGCCCGTCATAAAGCTTGCGTATGGCGGCGCCGCGGTCGCCTTCATTAGACAAACGCCATGCGGTTTCAAGGCATGAACGGGCCATACGAAGGCTGTTATGTCGTCCGGGTTGAGCAGCAATCCCGTCAAAGATCAGCCCTTCAACCGAGGCTAACATGTTGAATAATTCGATAGCTTCGCCGGGCGTGAAACTGCGAATGTAGACACCACGGCGCGCCTTTTTGATGACCCAGCCCTGCTGCTCCAGCAGCCACAGCGCTTCACGAATGGTGATCTGGCTGACGTTATAACGTTTGGCAAGGTTAAGCTCTACCAGACGCTCGCCGCTGAGATATTCGCCATTCGTGATAGCTTGATGAATTAACTCGGACGTGTATTCCGATCGTTTTACGTTGCTGGTATCCATGATGCACTCATCCCACCCTGAGTCGTTATCTGCTGTGCATCGGCACCGGAGGCGGTCATGATATAGAGTTCATCGCGTCCGCTCTGGTCTGACGTGAAAATGACGAAGTTGCCATCGGGGCTAAGCGACGCCCCCCAATCGTAGCCGGGACTATCATATAATATGGCACTTTCGCCGCCCGCAGGATTAATAATGGCGATGGCGCTGTGGCCGTCACCTTCAGTTTCGTAAATTAGCGTGCCATCCCGGCCCGCACCCGGCGAGCGATCTCTGACTTGATTGCGGGTGAGCCATGAAATATCGCTGGTATCAAAATCAATACCGCGAATATCCCATGTTGCTGCATCGGCAGGGTTGCCGCTAGCAAAGTATAAAACGTTATCTTCTGCCCGCCACCATGGATCAAGATTGCGCCCATCGCTGGTAA
>DAOTUZ010000089.1:0-24622 GCA_034437295.1 Anaerolineae bacterium
TCACCTTCACCGACGCCGACGCCCACCCCTTCGCCAACACCTTTCCCCCCTCCAGAGGCTGCATTTTCGGCTGATCCCGCGCTTGGCGCAGCGCCATTACTGGTGAGATTTACAAACCAGTCTATAGGTAACATCACGTCCTATCACTGGGATTTCGGAGATGGCATTTCCAGCAGTGATAGAGAATCGCAGCATCGCTATACAACGCCGGGAATTTACACCGTATTGTTAACGGTCAATGGGCCGGGTGGCAGCAGCAGCACGCAGGCGGCCGTCCTTGTGAGCGCACCGACGATCACGCCACGCCCTACGGATACGCCGCTTCCTCTGGCGCTCTCGGTCATTACACAAAATGAGACATGGACGCCCATCTACCATACCTTTAACGGATTAGAGATGGCGCTCGTACCTGCAGGTTGCTTCCAGCTAGGCAGCAGCGAAGCTGAAATTGATGCTGCTTTCGCGCAGTGTGAGGCCGATCTGGGCGCTGGCAGCTGCCAGCACGTATGGTTTGAGAAAGAAACGCCACAAACACAAATTTGCTTTGAGCAGCCATTCTGGATCGCCTACTCAGAGACGACGAATGATCAATATGGAAGCGCATCAGGGCAATTTTCAGATACAAACGGTAGACTACCCCGCGACAGCGTAAATTGGTTTGACGCTGCTGAATTCTGCGCGGCGCAGGGAATGCGCCTGCCCACTGAAGCCGAGTGGGAATATGCAGCACGCGGACCGGATAACCTACTCTATCCTTGGGGTAATCGTTTTAATAGCAACAACGCTGCCTACGTAGGCAACGTTTCCGGCACAGAGCGTGTAGCCATTCGGTTAGCAGGGATGTCATGGGTTGGCGCGATGGATATGGCCGGAAACCTGCGCGAATGGACGAGCAGCAGCTTCAGGCCGTACCCCTATCATGCAGACGATGGGCGCGAATCTCCAGTCAGCGCATTTGATGATCGGGTAGTGCGCGGTGGTTCATGGTATGTGATTCCAGTCAGCCTACGCACGGCAGATCGCGTGAATGTACCCCCTGCTACTGAAGATTGGAATATCGGTTTCCGCTGCGCGCGCGATTTTCAATTGAGCGATCTCACCGGAATCGCGTAAGAGATCGCCCCCTTCATGCTACAAATAACTGCGCGGGTTGGCATTTTGCTGCGCTAAACATCTCATAATTCATTGCCAGAGATTGTATTGATTCTGTATACTTAATACCCTTCAAGCTGGAGAGTTAATTGATGTCTGCGGTAGACGAGATCAAAGCAAAACTCGATATCGTTGCATATATCCAGCGGACGGTACCCCTGAAGCGCGCGGGGCGCGTTTATAAAGCCCCTTGTCCATTTCATAACGAACGCACGCCTAGCTTCGTCGTCAACCCCGATACCCAGTCATGGCGCTGCTTCGGCGCTTGCGCTGAAGGCGGCGATCTTTTCAAGTTCGCCATGAAGCAAAATGGCTGGTCATTCCGCGAAGCACTGGAAGAATTAGGGCGCATGGCAGGCGTAGAAGTGCGCCCGCAAACACCAGAGCAGCGCGAGTATGAGGATGCCAATGACCGCCTGCGGGGCATGATCAAGACAGCCGCCGACTTCTTCCACGATTGCCTACTAGATACGGCTAATTCCGCTGCGGTACGGGCGCTCAAATACACCCGCGAGAAACGCGCACTGAACGATGAAACTATCGCAAAGTTCCAGATCGGCTATGCGCCCGCCAGTTGGGATGCGCTGCTTTCCGTGCTGACGAATATCGGCTACAGCGAAAACGATCTGGTGCTGGCGGGGCTGGTACGGCGCAATGAAGAAGGCCGAGTTTACGATGCCTTCCGCAACCGGTTGATGATCCCGATCCGCGATGAACGGGGGAGAATTGTTGGTTTTGGTGCGCGGGCGCTGGCCGCAGAGGACAACCCGAAATACCTAAACTCGCCACAGTCACCCATTTTTGATAAAAGCAAATTGTTGTTCGCGCTCAATTTCGCCGCGCCAGCCATCCGTGAAAGCGAAACGGTGGTGATCGTTGAAGGCTATCTGGACGCAATTCAGGCGCATCAGGCAGGTTACACCAATATCGTCGCGCAGATGGGTACCGCCTTAACCGAGTCTCAAATCAAGCTGGTGGCGCCACGATGGGCCAACAAGGTTGTACTGGCGCTGGATTCGGATGCTGCCGGGCAGAACGCAACCCGCCGTAGTTTGGAAGTTGCCCGCGCCACCTTGCAAGCCGACTATTCCGGGAGGCTGGGCGTCGAGTTCCGCGTACTGAGCGTGCCGGATGCCAAAGACCCGGATGATTTCATCCGTGAAAACCCGCAGATGTGGCCGCAGATCGTGGAAACGGCCATTCCAGTAGCAGATTTTGTGATCGGCATGGAAGCCGATGCTTTAAACGAAAACCCAAGCATTCAGGAGCGCGAAGCCGCGGTGCGCCGCCTGCTACCGATCCTCTCCGCTTCCGAAGATGATCTTTACCGTTCATCCAATCTGCAAAAGCTGGCAATTCGCTTCAAGCTGCAAGAACGCGACCTGCTGATGTGGATGAGCGACCATCCGCAGCCCGCACAGGCTAAAGCTCCACGCCAGCCCGTGGATGAGCCGCCACCCAATTTTGCGGATGGCGATCCTCTGGCTGTGCTAGAACCAGCTGCGCCAAAACTTCGGGATATTGTGCCTTCTGAAACCGATATGGAAGCCTACTGCCTGCGCGCGCTGTTTACACAACCGGATGCCTATTACGCGATCAACCGCAAACTGAGGGAACTGGCAACGCAGCTTCCGAGCGGCTCAAAAGCCGCGTTAGATGATTTTTCTACAGAAGATTTTTCACGAACAGCCTACCGGGTATTGATGCAAAATTTTGAAGATGCGCTGGCACAAGACGAGATCGAATTTGTAGAATATTTACGACAGAATCTTGACGATTCGCTTCTGAGCGAATTGGATGCCATTATGTTAGACCAGCATGAGGCATATGCGCTTCGGGTGGGGCAGCGTATGCCCGGTGATCTTACCGCGAGCATTAAAGCCAATGAGCGCCAGCAGATGATTCTAGATATCAATGCTGAACTGGTCGGAATGGCGCTAAGGCTGCGCGAACGGAGGCTTTCACGCGAGCGGCAGGAATTAGCATATCTTGAAATTGAAGGCGAAAATGCCGTCACACTGCAAGAACTTGCGATGTCCTCGCTTCACGCAAAACGGCTTATTGACATGGAGATAAGCAGGCAGCTTCAAGCATGGCAGTATTCAAACGAAGCAAAGCACAGCCAATAATTAAGGATATTCCGGGAAACGCGAATGCCAAAACGACGGAATAAATCAGAGTTAAGCAAGCCAGAAGGATACTCATCTTCAGCAGGAGATGACACCGACGAAATGGATCGTGGGGAATTTGGATTCGAAGACGAAGCAGATGATGACTTCGAAGACGAAGACAATGGTCTTTATGAGCGTGGTGGCGACAAAGAAGATGACCTGCTGGACATCCCGTTAAACGATGCCGATGATCTATACGATCTCGATGATGAGCACATGTTTGAATCAGCACGCGCAGACCGCGAAGTGCTGGCCGACGATCCTGTACGCATGTATCTTAAGGAAATTGGGCAGGTTCCGCTACTAGATACCAACCGTGAAACATGGTTGAGCACGCAAATTGCCACTGAGCGACTGCTGGAAGAACTGACGGATCAGGAAAGCCATCCGACTGCTGTCGATTCAGATGGGCTTCCCCCGCCACGCAAAATTGTTGAAGCCGCATACCAGCGCATTGCCGAAAGCTGGAATGAGGCCGTTCGCATGGCCGCGCAATTCAAAGTAAACCCGCCTGATTTGAAAGCCATCATTGAAGAAGTGCAGGCGGTCAATGAGGACTGGAACGTAACCAAGCAATCTTACATGCGTGATTTTCTGCGCCAGCGCGAATGGGGACGCGATGAGCCATGGAACGAGCTGGCACGGCGGTTATTTGATGTGTTTCACGGGCTGTGCCTGATTCCCTACGGCGAACAGATTAAGCTGCGCCGTTATTTTATTGATCATGGCGAGATTACGCCGCCTGAACAGTTTAACGAATGGTTAATGGCCGATGAATTCGGTCTTGAAGAACTTCCTGAACTGTATCGAAAGGTGGATCAAAATTCGCTGGATGCAGTCGAAGCGCTAACCCGCGCCAACTTGCGCTTAGTGGTTAGCGTCGCCAAGCGTTACATGGGGCGTGGCATTAACTTTCTCGATCTGATTCAGGAAGGCAATATCGGCCTGCTGCGCGCTGTGCAAAAATTTGACCATACCCGCGGTTTCAAGTTCAGCACTTACGCCACCTGGTGGATTCGGCAGGCGATCAGCCGTGCAATTGCTGATCAGGCGCGCACGATACGCATTCCTGTGCATATGGTCGAAACTATCAACCGGCTCACGCGAATTCAGCGCCAGTTAACGCAGGAGCTTGGCGCAGAGCCAACCGCCGAGCAACTGGCGCTGGAGATGGACTTTTTGACGCCGGAAGAAACCGAAGCCATCAAGCTGATCCGCCGCGATGGTGCGCGTATGGATTCCGGCCTTCAGCGCAAGCTGCGCCGCGCCGCGCAAAAGGTGCGTAAAATTATGCGGCTTAGCCAGGAACCGATGAGCCTTGAAACGCCTATCGGGCAAGAAGATAACAGCCTGCTGGGCGATTTCATCGAAGACGACAAGGTGCTAGGGCCAGTAGACGCCGCCAGCAAGCAGCTTCTGAAAGAACAAATCAAGTCAGCATTGGGCGTCTTGAGCGAGCGTGAGCGTGATGTACTGGTGATGCGCTTCGGCCTGAAAGACGGGCAGGATCATACGCTGGAAGAAGTGGGGAAAGAATTTGGCGTTACCCGCGAGCGTATCCGCCAAATCGAAGCCAAAGCCCTGCGCAAGCTGCGCCACCCCACCCGCAGCCGGCAGCTGCGCGATTATCTGGAGATGTAAGGGGAAATGGGGGATCGCAAACGCATCCCCTCCACACCTTTGTTATTCAGCTAAAGATGCTTCCCAAATAATCAAATCGTCAAACACCACATCCACATCGCCACTTTCGGGGACGGCGGCGGTAATGCCAGCAAAGCCCCGTTGATAGCGATCATCATACAGTTCAGCGACAAACTCGCCATTCACATACAGCGCCAGATAATCATCCACACACACGATGCGAATACGATTGATCGCCTGTCCCCGTTGTATCGCGCCGCTAGGTTCCCATTTAATCAGGCCGCGAATCATATCCGTTGCGCCGCGCCGTATCGTGTAATGACCATCGCCGCTGATGAAGAAATAATAGCCATCGCCATTATTGGTCGGCGCAGCGCGGCACATTAGACCATAAGCGTTATTCGCATAAGTGGAAAGCTGGCGCGTGTCTGCCTGAATCACTACATTCGTGTGCGCTTCGCTGTTCAATGCCCAGATGAAGCCGTTATCCCACGCATGGGCGCGGAATGCGCCATCCTCAATGCGAAAATCCACATGCTGATCTTCATTGCTGTACTGCTCCCAGTCGTAGGAATGACTGAAGTCCACTTCAGACAGCACATCGCCCAGCATCACCGTTTTCGTGGCTTTTGCCTCACATGAAGCTAAAAGCAGTATCATCAAGATGAAGAAAATAGTACGCCAGTACATGAACATATCCAGTGAAGCTTTCTGAAACGATCATAGCCGCCACCAACTGAATAGACTATAGGCCACCCTGCTCAACTTCAAGAGTGTTATGCGCTCGTATTGCCGCTATGCTTATAGTGTGTATAATCGCAGATGGATTTGAATCAAAAGTTGTATTTTCGGATTTTTCGATAGTTTCTCAGAAGACTCCCATGATAGAAGTTCTTATTGACAGTATTCGCATGAGTTTGATGTCGCAGTATCGCGTCGTCATCCTGAAAGACTCGAATAGTGACCGTTATTTGCCGATCTGGATTGGCCCGTGCGAAGCTGACGCGATCACCGTCGAACTGAATGAAATGCCCCCGCAGCGCCCACTCACCCACGATCTGCTGAAGTCCCTTGTCCGTGAAATGGGTGGTCGGGTTGTTCACATTTTCATCAACGAACTACGCGGCGATGTGTATTACGCCCGTATCGTCGTAGAGATCAACGGTAAAGAGCTAGAAATTGATTCCCGCCCCAGTGATGCATTGGCGCTGGCTGTGCGCGTTAAAGCGCCGATCTTCGTCTCGGAATCGGTCATGGATCGCGCTTCGATTGAGCCGGAGGACGATGTGGAACGCAGCGCGCCCGCATCTACCGAAGAAGTGGCCGATGATCGCCTGAGCGCATTCAAGGATTTCGTCAACAGTCTGGATCTTGATGATCTGGATGACGAAGAAGAATAACCTCCACGTCCCTGCGGCGAACCGCTGCTTTTACGCGGTATTCGCCCCCAAACGGCGACTTGCGTAACAGGCGAATCGCCGTTTTGTTTTCAGAAACGGGTTCTTGATGAACAACGCACCCCAACTTCTGCTGCCCGGCCAAATGCCATTCAGTCAAGAAGCTGAAGAAGCGGTACTGGGCGCTATCCTCATCAATCCCGATGCATACCTAACGCTTGCCGCATTTTTGGTCGCAGATGATTTCTATATTTTGCGACACCAGTATATCTGGGAGGCGCTAAGCCGGATCAATCTGCGCAACGAACGTGCCGACTTTGTAACCGTTCGTGAAGAGCTTCACGCGATTGGGCGGCTGAACGATATTGGCGGCCCCGGCTACCTGCTGCAGCTTGCCAATAACACCCCAACCTCAGTTCATGCTGAAATTTACGGGCGGCTGGTTGAACGCGCTTCAATTCGGCGGCGTTTGCTAGAAGCAGCTGACGGCATCCGCAGTGTGGCTCTGCGAGAAGATCAGCCCATTGAGAAGGTGATCAGCGACGCCGAAACCCGTCTGTTCAGTGTGACCGAACGCGGCAGTCGCCGCGATCTGACGCCGATGCGCGATGCCGTTGGCGAATATTTCGAGCGCATTGAATATCTCATGCAGAATCCAGATGCGCCGCTAGGGCTGTCTACTGGATTCCGCGATCTAGACGAGCTGTTCGGCGGGTTGCAGCGTTCTGACCTGCTGATCTTTGCAGGCCGCCCGGGTATGGGAAAAACAAGCTTCCTTCTTTCGCTCGCCATGAACGCCGCAAAAACAGGCGCGCGCATCGCCATTTTCACGATGGAGATGGGCAGCGATCAGATTGTGCAGCGTTTTATGTCTATGGAGACTGGCATCAACACGCAGAAACTGCGCAGCGGCCAACTATCGCAGCAGGAATGGGCAAAATTCGTGCAGGCAATCGGGCGTTTGAGCAATCTGCGCATCTTCATTGATGATACGCCCGCCGTTTCACCGATAGAGATGCGCACCAAATGCCGCCGTATGATGCATGAACACGGCCTTGATCTGGTGATTGTGGATTATATTCAGTTGATGAGCACCGGCGGCGGCTATGAAAATAACCGCGTACAGGAAATTAGTTACATTAGCCGCAGCCTCAAAGAGCTTGCGCGTGAGCTGGATGTTCCGCTGTTTACGGCGGCGCAGCTTTCACGCGCAGTAGAACAGCGGCAAGATAAGCACCCGGTACTAAGCGACTTGCGCGAATCGGGTTCGTTGGAGCAGGATGCCGATATTGTGGCCTTCCTGTACCGCGACTCGGTGTACAACGAAGCCACTGAATTCCCGAATCGCGCCGATATCATCGTCGCCAAGCACCGCAACGGGCCAACGGGCACTATCTCGCTCCATTTTGAACGTTCGCTGACCAAATTCACCGATGCGCGCACACAGTCGATCGATCTGAGCAGCCTATGACCGGTAAATTTCCAGGGTTTTCAGGCGGCAAGATCGGCAGTTTCAGCCTGCCCACCGACTTCATCGGCAAGCTGCTGCCGCTGATTGACGATTTTGCGGAATTGCAAGTTACGCTGTTTGCCTTCTATGCCATTCAACAGCGCGAAGAACGCAGTCGTCATTTACGCCTTCAAGACTTCAAGACGTATCTTCCCCTACTGCGGGCGATTACACTGGCACAGCCGAAAGGAACGCCGGAGACTATCCTCGAAAATGCGCTTCAAGCCGCCTGCAACCGCGGCACTTTGCTGCGTGGGGAAATTGAGGACGCGGATACTCGCAAGGTGTTGGACACGTTGTATTTCATCAACACAGAAGCTGGCCGGGCTGCCGTCGCGCAAATTCAGCGCGGGGAATGGAAACCAATTCAGTCAGGCGAAGAAATCGAGATTTTACCCGAACGCCCGAATCTTTACGGGCTGTATGAGCAGCATATTGGCCCTCTAACGCCAATGATTGCCGACGCGCTGAAAGATGCCGAGCGTGATTATCCGGCAGGCTGGCCTGAAGAGGCAATCAGCATTGCGGTAGAATTAAATGCTAGAAATTGGCGCTTCATCCGGGCTGTACTCGAACGCTGGAAGCGCGAAGGTAAACGTGAAGGAAAGCCGAATGAAACCACTCAGGAATCTGTTGGACGGGATGGACAGCGATTCGTCGGTGGACAATACTCAGATTTCATCGAACGCTGAACCAGAAGACTCACCCACCTGCCCCACATGCGGGCTGTCCAATCTTTGCGGTGGGCTGGGTTATGTGCGCTTCGATTTGCCAGTGGGCGATCCTAATTTTGGCAAACTGTTCCGCTGCCCGAATTATCGCGGCGCCGCAAACCCAGATCGCCGCGAAAAATTACGCAAGTTAGGCAATTTGGAAGTCTATCGCGATAAGACGCTAGATAATTTCAACGCCTCCGCTAGAGAAGCCTCATCGGCCCAGCAAGCCTCATTAGCGCGCGCCGTAGAAGCGGTTCGCCAGTACGCAGAAAACCCGCAGGGCTGGCTGCTGCTAGAAGGCCCCTATGGCTGCGGCAAAACCCATCTCGCGGCGGCAGTTGGCAATATGCGACTGGATCGTGAAGAAGGCGTGATCTTCATCACCACGCCAGACTTGCTAGATTACCTTCGCCAAACTTACGGCGGCACCGCAGAATCCGGCTATGATGAATTGTTTGATCGGGTGAAGAACGCGCCCATGCTCATTCTCGATGATCTTGGCTCAGAGAATCCCAGCGGGTGGGCGCAGGAAAAATTATTCCAACTGCTGAATCATCGTTACAGCTATTCACTGCCCACCGTCATCACTACCAATGCGGAACTGGGCGCGCTTGACCCGCGTATTGCCAGCCGTTTACGTGATCTTAGCGTAATTCGGCGGATCGTGATCAATGCCCCGGATTACCGTTCTCCCGGTCACAGTAACGTAAGCGCGCTGTGGGATTTCTCCGTCTACCGTGAAATGACCTTTGAAAATTTCGATCCGCGCAGCGGGCTTTCGCTAGATTACCGGCAGAATCTGGAACGGGTGGGAACAGCCGCGTGGGAATTTGCCGAAAACCCTTCCGGTTGGTTTTTCTTGATGGGCGAAAGCGGCACCGGAAAAACACATCTCGCAGCGGCTATCGCCAACACCTATCAGGCACGCGGCGGCAGCGCCATTTTTGTGACCGTGCCAGATCTCTTAGACCACCTGCGCTTAACCTTTAGTCCCGGATCAAATGTCAGCTTTGATCACCGTTTTAATGAAGTAAAGAACGCCCCAATGCTGGTATTGGATGATCTTGGCACCGAAAGCGCCAGCGCGTGGGCAAAAGAAAAATTATTTCAAATTGTGAACCATCGCTACTTAACCCATATGGCGACGGTATTCACGACATCGAAAGAAATAGAATCGCTGGATTCACGCATTCGCACTCGCCTGATTGACCGCCGAATCTGCCGCATATACGCAATTACCGCGCCATCTTATGCGGAACGCCTGAATCAGCGAAAGTGAATTGGGACATGACAACGCTTTATCCGCCCTCCGCCGCGCTGACGGTGACGCCCTACAATAAACGCAATCGCCATTTAGTGCGCGAACTGCTCTCGCGTAATTTTTATACCCACGTGCATTTGGACTGGCACGAGTCTGACCAGTGGATGGACTCCGAACAGGCGATCATTCGGCTGGCATGGATGGGTAATAATCTCGTCGGACTACTGGCGCTTTCCGAACCGCTCAATGATACCTGTTGGGTGAGGTTAGCGGCCGTATTAGATCACACCGACACGAATCGGATCATACAGGCGCTCTGGCAGAATATCGAAGCGGAGCTGCGCAGCCGCAGCGTGCGCCAAATCGCCATATTGGTGATCCGCGACTGGGCGATCATGCTGTTTAAGCCGCTCGGATTCCGCTTTGAAGAACAGATCATCACGCTGCGCCACGCCGAACGGATGCCCCCTGAAAATCAGCAGATCCCCCCAAATATCAGCATTCGTACTGCGCGCGGCGACGATATTCCTGCGATGGCCGCCGTTGATCACCATGCCTTTATGCCGCCGTGGCAAATGGCCGTTAGCGATATCCGTCAAGCAGAGCGCATGGCCGCAAATTCGACAGTGGCTGTGCAGAATATCAACGGCCAAAATCGCATCGTCGGCTACCAGATCAGCACCCTCTATTTTGATGGCGCACATCTTGCCCGCTTAGCCGTTGATCCTGCGGCGCAAAATCAAGGCGTCGCTTCGGCGCTGCTGGCTGAACTGCTGCATTATCTCAACCGGCGGGGCGTTTATGTGGTCACAGTGAACACACAAGCGACTAACGCCGCTTCAAGGCATCTCTACAGCAAATTCGCATTTTATCCAAACGGCTACGACTTGCCGGTTTGGGTGAAAGATTTGAATTAAGCTGCGCTGCCGCTACGATCCCAAACTGTTCAGCGCGGCTTCAAAGGCCTGCGCTTCGGCGGGCAGCAAATTAGCGTTCACTTGCAGCAGCACGTTGCCATTGGTGTACACATACACCACATCGCGGCGAGTTTCCGAATCTGCGCGCAAACGGGCGATAAACGTGAGCCACGCCTGCATTTGTTCGGCGCTGTTGAAGAACAGCACCTGCCCCCCATCCGGCGCAATGCGATCAATCGCGAAGGTGTAGCGATCATTGAAAGTGAGCGGCGCATCACGCCCGGCGGTCATATCGCGCAGCATACTCTGCACCGGCAGCCCCGCCTGCGCGAACGCATCCCGCACATGCTGGATACTAAATTGAGCGAAGGGAACGGCTGTTGGCGCCGCAGAACCGGGCAAGTCGCACCCACCCAGTACAATCACCGTTGCTATAAGCCCCGCGAACAGGTAACGTTTTAACATGGCGAACGCTCTCCAGTTTACAAGCTTATTGTAACAGAGCGCCGAATGAAGGCACTTAAAACATGACCGTGATTTATCACGAAGAAGATGGCAAACTGGCGGCGCTGCAAGGCAAGCGCGTAAATGTTCTGGGCTATGGCAATATGGGGCGGCCTATCGCCTTCAATTTGCGCGACAGCGGCGTGAACGTCGTGGTCAGCGAGCCACGTCCGGAGAAAATTTCGCAGGCCGAGCTAGAAGGATTTCTCGTCAGGCCAATAGAAAAAGCCGCCGCCGAGTGTGAAATCATCATGCCGCTGCTGCGCGATGAAGATATGCCCAAAGTCTATCTTGAGTCGGTATCGCCGCATTTGCAGCGCGGGCAAACGCTCATTTTCAGCAGCGCCTATAATATCGCCTTCGGGTTCATCGAAGCGCCGCCTTTTGTGGATGTTGGTCTGGTTTCAGCAAAAACGCTGGGCCATGCGGTACGCGAGCGTTTCGCCAATGGGCGGGGCTTCGCCAGCTTTGTGGCCGTCGCCCAAGATGCCAGTCGTAATGCCTGGGATATCGTGCTGGCAGTGGCAAAGGCGATGGGCGCGCTGCGCGGCGGCGCCGTCGAAATTCGCTTTGAGCAGGAAGCCGAACTCGATCTTTTCGTTCAGCAGGCTATCTTGCCGCTATTTCACTCAGCGGTCATGCTGGCTGCGCGCCTGCTTATCGAAGACGGCTATCCACCGGAAGCCGTGTTCACTGAACTTTACCTTTCCGGCGAAACCTCTGATTACCTACAGCAGGTATCACAGCGCGGCATCATGGGCGCGCTGCAACTCAATTCACTAGTAGCCCAATTCGGCATGCTCAGCCGCTTTGATCGTTTCAACGATTTGAAGCTGGAACGAACGATGGAACTGACGCTCAACGATATTCGTAATGGGAATTTCGCGCAGGAATGGGCAAAAGAATCCGGCTCAGATTATGCTCGCTTGCGGAAAATGTTGAAGCAGCGGCAGGCAATGGATATCTGGGAACTGGAACAGCAAACGCTGGAACTACTCAACAGTGATGATTTCTCAGATAGGTGATCGCTTGAACCATTCCGCCGTAAAAAAGAGACTACAAACCAGCAGGGATGAGCCGCAGAAACTCAACGCGATCTCGCTTCCATGGCCCACCGATTGGGCGCAGCTTTTCGGGGCAGAACGCCCGCTCATCCTTGAAATCGGCTTCGGTACAGGCACATTTCTACGGCATCTCGCCCACCGGTACCCTGAAGCTAATATCATCGGCCTAGAAGTTTCAAACCAATGCTTGCTCAAAGCCGAACGCATGATCGCCCGTGAAGGATTTAACCATCTTCGCGTCATTCACAGCCGCGCTGAAACTGCGCTGCATCACCTCTTTGAGCCGGCCACCCTCTCGCAGGTGATCATCAATTTTCCTGATCCATGGTTTAAGCGCGATCACAGCCACCGCCGCCTGATGCAGCGCGATACCCTGAACGCCATCATCAGCAGGATGCAGCCCGGCGCGATGCTTTATCTGGCGACCGATATTCTGGCCTATGCCGAAATGGCAGATGAGCTGCTGCAAACCGCGCCGGGGCTAACCAATACCCTGCCCGACCGGTGGGCAAACATGCTGCCGGATCGCATCGTGACCAAATATGAAGCCAAAGCCCGAAGCGAAGGCCGGGATTGCATGTATTTCGCCTACCAACGCAGCCATCAGCCCGCGCCCGATGTTCCGATCATCAGAGAGATTGCCATGCCACATATCGTGTTTCAATCGCCGCTGTCGCAAGATGAGATTCGCGCTCAGTTTGCGCCTTTCGACGCGCACGAAGGGGAAATTTATGTCGGCTTCGGGGAAGTCTATCGCGGGCGCAGCGGCCTGTTATTCGAGATTCATGCCGCCGAGCCAACCATTGACCAGCACGCCGCGCTGCTGCTCACCCCACACGGGGAGAACCAGAATGAATACACCATTCAGCTTTCCACCATCGGGCATCCACGCCCTACGCAGGGCATCCACCTTGCCGTGAACGCGCTCCATCAATGGATCGCCGGTTTAAGCGCAAACACAACAGTGATTCAGCGGAAACTGTCGGAATAAAGATCGGCGCTGAGGAAAAAGCCAATCCCCTAACGCATTGGCTGAGGGGATTAGGCGTTCTACCAGAACAAAAATGGCAAAAGCATTGATGGCGTTGGTAAGGGCGTCGCCGTAGGCTCTTTCAGCATAGAAGCCAGTTCCGCGCCGCCAAGCACCGCCGCAATCACAATCCCAAAGAGGTACACCGTCGCCACGACCGTCAAAATGTAGCCTAGCACCACAAAAAGACCGTCACGGGTGAGCATCCCAATCGCCAAAAATAAAATCGCAAGGCCAGGGAAAAAGTTTGAAAACGGGATGATCGGGAAGGGCAAAATCAGCACAAAACCTGCCCACAGCAGCGCAATGCCGTTGATCCGGTTGAAGGTGCCTCTATGCGTCAGGAATGGCAGGCGCGGGCGCAGGAAACGCTCAATCTTCTGAACCAACCCTGAGCCTTTTCGCAAAATTGCCGCCAGCGACTTGCTCGGAATTGGGCGATCCAGCACAAAGCCCGGCAGCCACGGCAGGCGGTTTAAGATGATGCCCACGCCGATCAGCATGATGATCAGGCCGAAGATGGTGCTTACGCCGGGAATCGCCAGCGGCGTCATGAACGGCAGTACCATGATGATACACAGCAGCAGGATGCCCTGTTCGCCAACTTCAGAAAGCAGATAACGTACAGAGATTGATTCTTCAGGTAAACTATCGGCCACATCATTCAAGGTTTGCGCGAGCGGTTTGACTTCGCCCTGAAAATGGACAGCATTCGATTTTGGCTGTTCAGCTTGCATCATACTCACTTTGGGTTTGTTCTCGTCCAAGGATGTTATACACACATAACGCGGTATAGTATCACTACAGTTTCTATGATAATGGAAAGTTGGGGCGTATGCAGCGCCTAAATTCCTTAACGCAGGTGATGAGCGCCGCATCCACCGTGGCCGACATCGCCCGTAAATCGGTACAGTATCATTTCACGGTAGCCGATCCCATGACCCTGTATGTCCATATTGCAGGCGGGGCGCTGCATTTACAGAGGACAGAAAGCAATATCATCGAAATATCCGCCACCCTGCAAGCGCCCTTTGCCTGGCGAATCGCCGCCGAACAGGATGATGCCGGTGTCTATTTCGTTGCCCTGCGCCGCGCCGTGATCGGGGGCATCGCCAGCGCCGCGTTCACGCTGCGCGTGCCGCAGAATATCCATGTAATTTTACGGCTGGAACAGGTCGATTTCACGCTCAGCAGTATCTCTGGAATGCTCGAAATTCCACCCTCCAATAAGGGCGAGATGCGCATCACATCCAGCGCAGCGGGGTTGTGAAGAACGTAGCTGTTGCATTTTATACCCGGTCAATGCACACATCTTCTGGAAAAAAGACTTATGCCTATTTCTACTTCGCCAGCGCGATTCCTGACCAGCACCGGAATCGAAATTTATCAGATTCCCGTTGAAGCCTTCCCCAATTTTGGGGCTTACTGCTACCTGATACCGGGCCTTAACGAGCCGACGCTCATTGACACCGGTTCCGGATTAGGCTCCAGCAATAATGATCTGCTCAGCGGGCTGAATCAGCTTCCAGAGCTGTTCGGAATCAGTTTTCAAGTCAGCGATATTCGCCGCATCATCATCACCCATGGGCATATTGATCATTTTGGCGGGTTGGGCTTCATTCAAGAGCTGACCGGCGCGAAAGTGGGCATTCACCGGTTGGATCGGCGGGTGCTGGAATCCTACGAAGAACGGGTGATCGTCGCCACCAAAGACTTGCGCGTGTATCTGGAACGCGCCGGGGTTGACCCGCAGCTCCGTAACGGCCTGATGGAGATGTACGGTTTCGCCAAACGCTCGTTCCGCTCCGTGCCGGTAGATTTTCCGCTTTATGATCACCTTAACATTGACGGGATGATCTTCTATCACGCGCCCGGCCACTGCCCCGGTCAGGTATGCATCTCGATTGATAACGTGTTGTTGAGCGCCGATCACATCCTCTCAAAAACCACGCCGCATCAATCGCCAGAAAGCATCACCCATTACACCGGTCTGGGGCATTATTTCGATGCGCTGCGCTACATCTCTCATATTCCCGGCATTGAGCTGACGTTGGGCGGGCATGAAGAACCAATTCACGATGTTTACACCCGTATCAGCGATATTCGCGCCAGCCATGACCGCAAGTTGGGCAGGGTGATAGATGCCATCAAAGCCGCTGGCCGCCCCTGCTCCATCAGCGAAGTGGTACAGGCGGTCTATCCCGATAAACGCGGCTACGATTCACTGCTGGCGCTGGAAGAAGCCGGCGCGCATGTAGAGTATCTCTACGAACACGGTCATCTGGAAGTATCCAATTTGAAGCAGGTGGAGCAGGAAGAAAATCCGCCGCTGTATTTCGATCTCGTCTAGCGAGATTGTGCGTCAAAAAGCGCGTTTTGCCTCTCATCCATTAAACGATAAAGGGCAAAGGCGTTTTGAGTATACGAGAAATTCTATATCCCGTTACTCCGCGCTCTGCTTCATCACACGGTAAAGCCGTGGCGCGTCGTTCATGATCACATCCGGATCGCTGCGCCATGCAAATTTTTCGCCAACGCCGCCGTATTCAAACGCGACGACCCATGGCGCGGCGGCTTTGCCCTGATGAATTTCGCCCATGAACCATTCATAATGCGCCCAATCTTCATCGGTCATCGCCAGATGATCGCGCCTTTGCCCGTTCACAACGCCGATGCCGGTGACATGCAGTTCGCGCAGGCGCTCTAGCGGCAGCGACTGTACATAGGCTTCAGTGGTGATTCCCATCGCCTCCGCCGTCAGGGCAGCGTGCGACAAATCAAGCAGGAAATTGATCCCCGTCGCCTGTATCACCCGCCGAAAAATATCTGGTTCGCTGGTCACACGAACCGTACGCGCCTGCGGCTTCCGCGCAAAACGCCCCCGATATGGCACATTCTCAAGGATGACGCGCTCCGCGCCCACGCGGTGTGTCGCAACGGCAATATCTCGCACGACCTGTTCGATCACTTGATCAATCTGCCCGGCAGTCAAGCGGTTGTTCTTCCAACCGTAGTCAGTCAAATGAACATCTGGATGCAAATTCAAGTAAGGGGTGCCAGTCAAGGCAATCTGGCTGACAATTTCGCCCCAATCGCGGTGTACAATCGAGCCATCGCCCACCTTCAAATCGAAATGGACATAGACCGGCGCGATCTGGATCGCCTCTGCGATCAACCAATCCCAATTCGGGCATTTGAACCGGTCAACCTGAATCGCCCCAAGCTGAAGCAAAGATGCGGCCTGCGGGGAATAATTGATCGCAAACTGCATATGCAGCCTTTCAAGCGAGCGATGCCGAAATTATGATGAACGATTTTACCGCAGACGCGCTGAACCGCCTGAATCAAACATTTTACGCGCAGGTGGGCGAGTCCTTCGATGCCACCCGTGGGCAGGCGTGGCGCGGTTGGCAGCCGCTGCTCCAATATTTCCAAGCGCCGCTAACCGTATTAGATATCGGCTGTGGCAACGGCCGCTTTGCCCTATTTCTGGCGAAGTCGCTGCCCGAAGATGCCCCAATTCGCTATATCGGCGTAGACAGCAGCGCCTACCTGTTAGAGCGGGCGCGTGAAAGCTGCGCCCAGCACCGGCGTCTACAAACACAGTTCATTCAGGGTGACATTGTGACTGGCGAACTGCCAGAAATTGAGGCCGACTGCGTGGCTTTATTCGGGGTCTTGCATCATATTCCCGGCAGAGATCGACGGTTGGCGTTGATGCAAACGCTGGCAGAGCGTGTGCGCCCCGGCGGAATATTGGCTTTTGCCTGCTGGCGCTTCTACGAATATGAGCGCTTCCGCAAGCATATCCAGCCAATGCCCGAAGGCTGGCAGGTCGAAACGGGCGATTATCTCTTGAATTGGGGGAAACATGAAACCGCGCTGCGCTACTGCCATTATGCCGATGATCTCGAAATGGATGCGTTGAGTAAAGCGACGGGGTTAAAGCAAACTGCCGCTTACCGCGCCGACGGCTTCTCAAACGCGGTCAACGCTTACCGCCTGCTTCGCCGCGAATCGCCGCCGTCAGCTCAGAGACCGTAGGCGCATAATTACCCACCCGCTGCACCACCAACCCGCTGGCGATATTGGCAAGCGTGACCGCCGCTTCTGGCGCAGCGCCAGCGGCCAGCGCCAGCGTCATCACCGCCACCGAAGTATCGCCCGCGCCCACCGTATCATACACTTCGGAAATTGCTGGCGCCGGGCAAAGCAGCGTTTCTTCCACCGTCGCCAGCGTCGCCCCCAACGCCCCGCGAGTGATCACCATACAGCGTTTCAGGCTGAACAAATCGAACAATTCACGCGCCGCCTCCGCATAATCCGCATCGCTTTCAAGCGTGCGCCGCAAATAAGCCTGTGCTTCATCAGCGTTGCATTTTAGCGCGTCAAAGCCCGTATATTTATCAAACTGCCCCTGTGTATCCGCAACCCGCAAGGCCGCATTTTCGCTTGCGCGGATGATCGCCGGCGTGTTCAACCCAAGCTGATAGTCCGAAAACAGCGCCGCGCTCACGTCTTGAATCTGCGCCGAGAGGATGTCAGCAATCTGCGTTTCTGCCTCGATGCTTAGCGGCTCGCGGGGCAGCCGGTCTAACCGCGCCACCTGCTGCGGAAACCGTAAGCCCATCTGCGCCATCACCCGCGTTTTGACGGTTGTCTCATGCTCCGGGCTGATCAGCAGCGCCTGCGTATTCACCCCGCGCACTTCGAGAGCTTCTCGCAGCGCCGAACCCTCACGATCTGCGCCGATCACCCCCACCTGCACCGCCAGCGCCCCTAACGCCGCGATATTCACCGCCGGGTTCGCCGCGCCACCGGGAATCTCGCGCCGGCTTTCAAATTCCAGCACCGGCACCGGGGCTTCACGGCTGATGCGCGTCGCCTTACCGATCAGATATTCATCTAAAATCACATCCCCCACAACGACGATTCGCTGTGCTGAAAAATGTGCAACCCACTCTAGCAGCATCTCAGAACTGACGGCCATCTATTTCACTCCACGCCGAATCACCGCCACCACAAAACGCGGCAGTCGCATCATGCGTTTTATTCGCCACGGCTGAAGCATCAGCCGGTATAACCATTCTAACCCCAAACGCCGCATCCAAACCGGCGCGCGCGGGATGATTCCGGCAATAAAATCAAATGAGCCGCCCACCCCCATCGCCATCGCCACCTTCAAGCGCGGCGAATTTCGGGCGATCCATTTATCCTGCTCCGGTGCGCCATAAGCCACAAACAGAATATCCGCGCCGCTGCTGTTCACCCGTTCAACGATGCTCGCCTCTTCTTCAGGGCGCGGGCTACCGCCATACACCCCCGCGATCTGCAAACCAGCATAGCGCGCCCTCAAAATATCAGCCGTTTTCTGCGCCACACCCTCACCCGCGCCCAACAAAAACAGCCGCCAGCCTTCTTTCGCGGCGCGTTCAGCGATGATCGGCACGCCGTCGGAGCCGGTCACCCGTTCCGGCAGCGGGGTTTTCAGGCGTTTCGCCGCCCACAATAACCCAACACCATCCGGCACCGTCAAGCTGGCGCGGCGCAGAATATTGGCGAAATTGATGTCATCCTGCGCGATCATCATGAATTCGGGGTTAATCGTGCATACGTGATGTAAACTGCGCGGCGTCTCTTGAATCCACGCGCCGATCAATTTTAGCCAGTCGTCATAGGTGATCGGGCTTACCGGCAGTCCAAGGATTGAAATCGGCGTTACAGCCTGCTTCACGGCTGGCCGGTGACTCGCGTAATCGGGCAGTCCCGCCGGAATCTGCGCATCCAGCAGTTTCACCGCCGCCGCATAAACCTGCGCCGCCTCAATCATCATGATACAAGTTCTGGCCGCACAGCCTTCGCGCAGGCCGGTTGTATGGTCAATATAGCTGCACGGCGAACATTCCGGCGCGCTGCGAACGATCACTGACGGCGATTCGGGCGTCCACGGCCCCCACGCCGCGGCATTTCCCGGCCCAAAAATAGCGACCAGAGGCGCACCCGCCGCCGCCGCGAGATGCATCACCCCGCTTTCCACGCCGATGAACACGTCTGCACACCCAAGCACCGCCGAAAGCTGCGGCAGCGTGGTCTTGCCCGATAGGTCAAGAAATGGCGTCTGTAAATGGGCGATAGTCTCAGCCGTATTGTCGCCCGCCCCGCCCACCAGCACGATATGCGCGCCGCGCTCTCGATGCAGGCGATTGGCGGTTTCCGCAAAGCGCTCCGGCAGCCAGCGCCGCGCATAGCTGTCGCCGCCGCCGCCCGTATGCAGCACCACCAGCGGGCGCGTATCCCCCAACTGCTCCCGCGCCCATGCGCGATCTGCCTCATGAACGACGACCTCCGCCTTTCGCGGCGAAGCATCTGCGCCCAACAGCGCGGCCAGCTTCAGCCAATATTCTGCATTATGCAGCGCCCCAAAGCCGCCATCAGGGATGCTGTCGGTTAGAAATGGGGCGCGGCCATTCTGCAACCCGATCCGCGTTTTGCTGGCGGCAGCTTTCGCAATCGCATTGAATTTCAAAGCTCCGGCGCGAGTCGTGAAGTGATGAAAGAAGATTGTGGTGTCGTAATGACCAGCGCGTAGGCATTTGAATAACCCCACCAGCGCCCTAAACTGCTTGAGGCCAGAATCACGGCGCAGCGTGATGATCTCATCTACCAGCGCCCCGCCCTCAACCAGCGGCACAGCATGCGGCGTGGTCAGCAGCGTAATATGCGCGTCTGGCAAGGCGTCACGCAGCGCGGCCAATGCCGGCGTAGTCAGCACCAAATCGCCCAGATCGGCAATCTGCACGGCTAAAATACGTTTCGCCGTCATGCCATCCCCTGAAGCAGCGCATCTAAGGCCGACTTCGCCGCCAATTCCCACGTAAACTGCTGAACCCGTTGGTGTCCTTTAGCGATCATCGCTTCTCGCAGCGCCCGATCTTCATACACACGGCGCATGGCCTCCGCGATCATCTCCGTTTCCAGCGGATTCACCAGCAGCGCCGCATCTCCCGCAAGCTCTGGCAGGCTTGACGTATTGCTGCAAATTACCGGCGTGCCGCAGCCCATCGCCTCCAGCAGCGGAAAGCCGAAGCCCTCATAGAGCGACGGGAAAACCAGCGCCGTTGCCCCGTTGTAGATCGCGCCCTTATCGGCATCATCCACATAGCCAGTGATGATCACATCTTTCACGCCGGCCACCCACGCCGGATCGAACAGCCAGCCCTGCGCCCCCGCCAGCACCAGCGCCATCCCGCTCGCTGGATGTTCCCGCTGAAACAGGCTGAACGCCTGAACCAATCGCGCAATATTCTTACGCGGTTGCAGCGTGCCTAAAAACAAGAAGTAGCGTTCAGGCAAATTGTATTTTGTGCGCGCCATCGCTAAATCGCCCACCACCGGCACATTCACGCCCGGATATACCACGCGAATTTTATCCGGCGGCGTCTTGTAGAATTTGCTCAAATCATCCGCCGTCGCCTGGCTGTCTGCCAGCACCACCCGCGCGCGGCCTGCGCTGTAGCGTGTGGTCACATCCAGATAGGCGCGCTGGCGGGGCGGGTGCGCTTCCGGAAAATATTTGTAGCCTAAATCGTGAATCGTCACCGCCGCCCGCCCCCTGAAGGCGAACGGCAGCGTATGCGCCGGCACCCACACCAGATCGAACCGTTCGCGCATCAGTTCAGCCGCGAAACGCCCATGCGTCCACGCCCGCGCAAACGGAATCACCCGTGTCGTCAATTCAGGCCGTTGGGCGAATAAATCTTGTGATGGCGTGTCGCGGAAATACAGGGTAACTGCAAAAGGAAGATCAAGCTGAAGCAGGGCGCGTATCATTTCCAGCGCGTAACGTTCGGTGCCGGTCACCCGCGCTGAAGTCGTCCGGCTGGCATCAATCGCAAGGCGCAATTTAATTCCGGCGGCGCACAACCAGCGGCAGCACCCAGAGGATGATCAGAATCACCAGCACCACCGGCGCAAAAGCCGCGGCTGTCGCAATCGCTGTAGGCGAAAAACTCACATTGGTCATGATCAGCCCGAAAAGTCCGGCGAAAATCAGCAATATGCCGACAGTGACGATCCGCCGATCCAATGGCCGTCCGATCACCGCCGAAATCAACGCCGCCGCCCCGCCGCCAACGATGAACAGCGGCCAGCCGCGCACCAGATCGATCAGATCAAACTGCGTCGCCGCCAGTACAACCGCCGCGCTGGAAAGTATCAGCAGCGCAAAAAACAGGCTGCCTCTGCTCCAGCGCCCGCTGCCCAGCCAGTGTGCCAGCAGCGTCAGGGTGATGCCGCCTAGCGCTGCCACCGCCACCAGCCATGTATCTGGCGGCGATCCGGAAGCGTGGGTCAGCGTCAGCCACGCCCCCAGCGCGATCAGCACCAATCCCGCCACCACCGACCCCGGAGATCCCGCCCGCCAAACGTCAAAGCCCGGCATCGCCAGTGTTGGCTGATAATCAACCCGCTCATATAACGCTGGAAGTTCTCTACGTGCCGCCCGCCGATCCACCGTTTCAACGTCTGGTATCGGTGCGGGTTCGGCCAGCTGCCCAGCGATCAGGGCGTTAAGCGCAGCTTCCGCATCAAAATCAGACTCAAACAGCGCCTGCGTTTGCGCGGCGAAGCCTTCCAGCCCCGAAGCCATGCCGTCGCCAAAAATATCGTCCGAAACCTCGACATTGCCGGAAATCGTCTCAATCTCCGCTTCGGGCATCGAGTCCTCAAGGACATCCGCCGCCGATTCAAAGTCCGTGGGTGTCGTTTCCGGCATATCTTCCGGGTCAGAAAAAAGTTCGCGTTCAGAATCGTTCATAACGCCGTATTGTGTCCGTTTTTGAACAGCGGCGCAAGGTCTTGTCAGGCTAAGCGACGGCAAGTATAATGCAGCCTCGAAGCGGCGACGTGGCCAAGTGGTAAGGCAAGGCTCTGCAAAAGCCTGATCACCAGTTCGAATCTGGTCGTCGCCTCAATAAAAAACGGGTATCCTCATAGGGGATGCCCGTTTTGATTCCGGAACTCATGGTGACTCAGCCGCAAAACCCGACGCCAGAAGGCGACTCCGACGGCGAAACCCCGCGCCTCACTGGCCTCAACGCGCAAAAACCGATCCTGCCGCCAATTCCCAACTACACCCTATCCAGCGAATGCCCCGCTTGTGGCTTTCCCACCATACGCCGCGCCTGCAAAGTGCGCTGTGAGCGCTGCGGCTTCACGTGGGATTGCAGCGAATTGTAGGTTAAGCGATCCAGCGCCACGTTACGAAGCGGCTCAAAAAGAGCAGCGCCAGCCCCGCGCTGATGGCATAAACAACCGCCTGCTTCCACGGGCGATCCAACCAGCGCGCAATCTGCACATAAAACGGAAAGATCACGCCGCCAAAACGCGGCATCCCCACCAGCGATCCAGAAGCTATCGGGATCAACGTGGCGAACAGCGCGTAAATGCCCCATGCCTTCTCGCGCCATTTCCACGTGATCCACGCCCCCAGCGCCAGATACGCCGCCGCCGCGATCAAATCCAGCCATGAAGGGTACCAGCCGAACAGCGCCACCGGTTCACGGGTGTAAATCAATATCGAATCGAAGATTGACGAAGATCGCCCCCAGATGCCCTCATAGGCGCTGAAAAACGCCAGCGGCTCACCTACAATCAGGCCAGCCCCCAGCACGTAGGCCGCAAATACGAAGCCTGGTATCAGCGCCAGCGCCGCCCTAATTCGCAGCGCCGCCCCCCGATGATGCTGCCACACCCACCACAGCAGCGCCGGCACCAGCGCCACGCCCACCGAGCGCGTCAGGCAGGCGGCGCAGGCGGCGAGAATCGCCAGCATGAACTGCTTGCGATCCAGCAGCCAGAAGCACAGCAGCGCCCAGAATAAAAACAGCGATTCGGTATATACGCCGGCGAGAAAGATCGCCACTGGCGAGATCAGCAGCAAAATCACCGAGCGTAGCGCCACCGCAGCGCCAAACCGCCGGAAAGCCAGCAGATACAGCAAAAAGCAGCTTCCCAACAGCGCCAGATTAGACACAATTAGCCCGCCCACCGTCGCGCAGGTGCTCAAATACGGCGACCATACGCAGCCCGCCCCGCTGATGCCGCTAGCCAGCCGCGTCAGCAGTGGGTAGATTGGCAAAAAGGCCATATCCGCCGAAGGCTGGCGGGTTTCTAGCCAGTCATAGCCCTCAATCGCGATAGTGGCGTAAAAGCCTGCATCCCAGCGGTACCACATATCCAGCGCCGCGCCGCCATCCAGCAGATGCTTGTATTCGTCGCCTTCCACGCTCTCCAGAAAGCGCAGCGTACCCGCGCCCGCGCCAACCAGCGCAAACCGCGTGGCGACGAATAAAACCAGGATGATCAGCAGATGTTTTCGTGTCATTTACAGCCGCTTCTTCGCTTCATTCTGCACCATCGAAATGATCCCCATCAAGCCAGCGCCCTTGCCCATCGAAAGTTCCTTGCCGAACAGCTTAAAGACAATATCCGTCGGCAGATGGGCGATCTGCTCCAGCGGCGCGCCTTCCAGTGTTTCAGCCAGAATCACCGCCATCGCCATCGCTGAAAGCCCCTGCGGATTTAGCACATCAAAATAGAATTTCAGCGTACCATCTGGCTGATCTGCCGCCCACACGAAAGCATCGCTCTCGCAGGCCGGGGCGCGGCGATCCTCAGGATAAGGTTTCACAGCCATGCTTTCCGGCACGCGCACGTCGTCAAAGCGATCTGCCGTCTCGATCAGCACTTCTTGCCGCTCAAAGCGATCTGTAATCGCCTCAATTTCGGCCACAACTTCGGCTAATTTTTCAGGAAGTTCAGGCATCTTCATTTCTCAATCGGCACATCGACCAAATTGCCCCATTCCGTCCAACTGCCATCGTAATTCCGCACGTTCGGGTATCCCAGCAAGTGCGTCAGCACGAACCATGTATGGCTGCTGCGTTCGCCAATCCGGCAGTAGGCGATGATATCGCCGTCCGGCGCTAACCCCTGCTCACCTTCATAAATCTGGCGCAGTTCTTCCGCCGTCTTAAATGTGCCATCCTCGGGGTTGACCGCCCGCGACCACGGCACATTTTTCGCGCCGGGAATATGCCCCCCGCGCAGCGCGCCTTCCTGTGGGTATTCTGGCATGTGCAGTTTTTCGCCGCTGTATTCCGCCGGGCTGCGCACATCCACCAACGGGCCGCCCGCCTCAACATGCTTCAGCACCTGATCCCTAAACGCCCGAATATGCACATCATCCCGATCCGGCGC